>NZ_FLUY01001448.1 GCF_900092655.1 Candidatus Thiosymbion oneisti | reverse complement strand
ACCCAGGGTACCTGGTGTAACCGGGGGTGCCGGCAGGTACACTGCAAACCCGCCGCCGCTTTGGATTTGGCGACGCATCCATCCCCGGCAAAGGCGTTGCGGCCAGGGGAAAGCGCCGTCGCCGCGGCGCGTGTGGGACCCTAGCCCCAAGTTCTTGGCCAGCGCCGCTAGTATCCCCCGTCGTTGAGGTTCGATGCGGTCGCGCCGCTTTGCCGGCGCACTCCAAAGCAGTCCGGAATCCATAAAGAGCCAATTTTTAAACTGAGCCACTGCCGCGGTGCGCGATAGGGTGAGTGCCTCCAGCTACCAGTCACCAGCTACCAGCTACCAGTCACCAACTACCAGCCAGAGCGGTGGGCACAGCCCGCCCTAGGGCAGCCGATTGCGTAGGCCGATGGTCAACAAGAGGGTCCTGCGCAGCCGCTTGTCGGGGGCGGTGACCAGGGTTCCGTCGAGCGCCGGGTAATGCTGTTCCGCCTCCGCCATGTGGTCCCGGAAACCCCGTAGCAATGCCCAGATCCTTACCGCGGTCACGTCGTTCCAGTCGGTTACACCCGCCGCGGCAACGAAACGGTCCGGTGTTCCATCGGCATCCGCATCGGTGTTCTCTCCGTAGAGGATCTGCATATCCTCCACGCCTTCGACGAGCTCCTCCGTGCGGCCCCTACTCGCCTTCCGATAAAGCGCCGGTTCCCCACCGGGGTTGTGCGCGATGTAGTAGATGAAGGTGCCGTAGCGGATAATCTCCGAATCGGTGCCGAACCGCTCGTCCGACGGCGCGGTGGTACCGCCCCATGTCCCGTCGGAGTTGCCCGGAACGAGGCCGCCGGTGGGGTGGGTGATGGCGCCGGAATCGTCGATCGAACCGACCTGAAAGATCCGGGCCTTTTGACAATCGCTGATCAACAGATAATCGCCGGGGCAGATCCCGTTGATGCGGTTGGTGCCGCCGGTACAGGCCTTGGTCTCCCGAGACCTTACAACCGCGAAGACCTGCTGGCCGGAGTTTTCCCTGCGCACGCCGGAGGCATCGCCTTCAGGTCCCCGCACCAGCAGCACATCGGTGCCCGCGATCGGAACCCGGCGCGAACCTGCAAAGGTACTCGCCAAGGGTTCCGGCAGTATCTCCGACACCTCGTCGAAGCCCTGGAGACCGGTCCGGAAATTATTCTCCGGGGCACTCGGGTTGTTCAAGGTGTTGAAGAAGAGTCCGTCGCCTCCGGCGCAGCCGCGGTAGCCGGCACCCCGGATGTCACGGGTGAGGAATTGCACCACAAAGCGTTGGTTCTCCTGCAAACGGCTGGCTTCGAGTTGAACCAGGAAATGCTGCTTGTTGGAGACGAAGAAGAGCAGCACCGCGGATACCGTCAGCACCCCGAGCGCGATCCCTACGAGCAGCTCGACCAGCGTGAAGCCGGCGCTGCGCTGGAGCGAAGGGCTCACAATCTGGTTGCGGATACGAATTGCTGACTCGAGCGCTCGGAAAGCCCGAGGCTGTCGTCCCATTGGATGGTGACGGTGACGCTATTTCCGCTGCTGCCGATCGCTCCATCCCCGGACGGCAGCGAGCAGCGCAGGCGTTGCTTCCACTGACACAGGTCGCTGTTCTCGATCGGGGTGGATGGACACGGTGCTTGGTCACAGGTTCGGGGCGTGGAATCGAGGCCAATGTCATAGCCCCCATTGTGGGCGACGGTACGGTTCGCGCGCATGCGCTCAATCATTTCGTCGGCGAGCATGCTGGCCTGGGAGCCTTTTTCCGCGCTGTATGTGCTTTTAGTGCCGGTCATCTGCAGCGCCGCCAGTCCCATGAGGCCGAGCGCCAACACAAAGGCCGTCACCAGGGCCTCGATCAAGGCAAAACCCCGATGGCCCTTTATGGATTCCGGACTGCCAACGATCATAAGAAGGGTTCCACCGGACGTTTTGGAGTGCGGCGGCAACCTCACCCCGATGCTTACCGGAACCTACAGCGCCAGGCATGAGCAGGGGGTCGGCCAAGTGGCACCATCCTGCCGCCGCTTTGGATTTAGCGATGTATCCGTTCCCAACACAGGTGTTGCGGCCAGGGGAAAGCGCCGTCGCC
>NZ_FLUY01001613.1 GCF_900092655.1 Candidatus Thiosymbion oneisti | reverse complement strand
TCTCAATTGAGCTGAATCCTCATGAAAATCAAGCACATCAGGCCCATGCAGCAGCGGCTACGAGTTTCCGAGACACTCCGCGGCGCGGAGC
>NZ_FLUY01000107.1 GCF_900092655.1 Candidatus Thiosymbion oneisti | reverse complement strand
CGGATCAACACGGATTGGTCTCCATCCGTGTCGATCCGTGTTCATCCGTGGTTCTGTTTCCGGTTGTTATCTGCACTAACCAACGGTTTTCACAGGCTAGAT
>NZ_FLUY01001446.1 GCF_900092655.1 Candidatus Thiosymbion oneisti | reverse complement strand
TTCCACCCGCGCCGCGGCGACGGCGCTTTCCCCTGGCCGCAACACCTGTGTTGGGAACGGATACATCGCTAAATCCAAAGCGGCGGCAGGAT
>NZ_FLUY01001445.1 GCF_900092655.1 Candidatus Thiosymbion oneisti | reverse complement strand
CGCTCCAGCGTCATGAAACCTTGGCCGCTGGAGCGGCCACAACGGCATTCCCACGCTGGAGCGTGGGAACGAGCCATGAGGGCATCGTGGCC
>NZ_FLUY01001436.1 GCF_900092655.1 Candidatus Thiosymbion oneisti | reverse complement strand
TCATCAGCGACGAAACCTATCATAGCTTTGTCGATTCGGGGATCTTCAAGAAACTTCAGGCAAGCGAACGCTGGATTTTGCCTTATAAACTCAAGGAGAGGATCAAAAATGAGGGGATTCAACTTGGGGAGAAGAAAGGCAAGAGAGAAAAAGCCATTGAAATAGCAAGGGCAATGAAGCAAGAAGAAGTTAGTATAACGATCATTGCTAAAACCTCAGGGCTTTCAATCGAGGAGATTAAAGAGCTGTAAGGCTGAAACCGGCTGACAGATGCATTCAGACCGCTCACTCAGTGAGGGGCAAACGACTGATTTTCGTTTGAAAGAGATCATTCAAATGAGACCGGAAGAGATAAAAGATGAAATTAATAGGTTGGAACTTTCCGAGAAGTTACTTCTTGTCGAAGATATCTGGGATTTAATTGCTGTCGGAAATTCCGAAATTCCCATGCCAGAGTGGCAAAAGAAAGAGCTAGATAGAAGATATCGAGAGTATAAGGAAGGAAAACAGACTCTTCATGACTGGAAGACAGTGCATCAAGAATTGCGTGCAAAGTACAAATGAAACTGCGTTACACGGACAGAGCAAAGGATGACATTGAATTAGCCTTTGTGTGGTATGAAAGACAAAGAAGGGGATTGGGGTATGAGTTTTTGGGTTGTGTCGAAGTGGGCGTGAAGTCAATTCTTGATAATCCAGAACTGTATAGAGTGTATTATTCACATTTTAGGGGCTGCGTCATTAGACGATTTCCCTTCTCTATTTTTTATACCATTGAAGACAGAGAAATAGTGGTTCATTCGATCTTCGATAATAGACAAGACCCCAAGAAAAGGCCATAGTAGGCGATAAAAGGACACCCACTTTGTTTGAGATCTTCCCCACCCCAAGCTAGCTTCTTCTCGACCCCGAAACCACAGAGGTCCTACTATGACCGCTCCCCGCTCGGTCTTGTCTCGCTTGAGGACACCCCTTGGTATCACTGCGTATGCCGCTGTGTGCGTCGTGCCTTCTTGTGTGGCGAGGACCAGCTCTCAGGTCTGAATTTCGAACACCGCCGCGGCTGGATTGTCAAGCGCATGCAGCAGCTTGCCGCTCTGTTTGCTATCGATGTGGCCGCTTATGCGGTGATGAGTAACCACTATCACATCGTGGTGCGTATCGACGGGAATGGGCCTTGGAGTGGTCGATAGAGGAGGTATTGAGGCGCTGGACGGCGCTCTTCACCGGGCCCTTGTTGGTGACACGTTATCTCTCGGCGTCACGAGGGTCGATGAGCCGGGCGGAGATCGCCGAGGTCGAGGCACTTGCCGAGGTCTATCGGGGACGGTTGCACGATTTGTCCTGGTTCATGCGAACCCTCAACGAGCACATCGCCCGCCGGGCCAATGCGGAGGATGGGGTGAAGGGGCGTTTTTGGGAGGGCCGTTTCAAGAGCCAGGCGTT
>NZ_FLUY01001368.1 GCF_900092655.1 Candidatus Thiosymbion oneisti | reverse complement strand
CTGCAGGATGTCGGCGATTTTTCCTTGGGTCACCGCCTTTTCACGCACGTCGCCGAGGCGCTCATAGACCGGCAGCTCTTCTTGGGTGCGGATGCGCAG
>NZ_FLUY01001607.1 GCF_900092655.1 Candidatus Thiosymbion oneisti | reverse complement strand
GAAGGCGTCTGCTCTGACCGTTGCCGACAGCTGGTCATTGGGTGCGTAAGCCGTCTGAAAGACGGCGGTCCCAGCGTC
>NZ_FLUY01001434.1 GCF_900092655.1 Candidatus Thiosymbion oneisti | reverse complement strand
ATCCTGCCGCCGCTTTGGATTTGGCAAGGTATCCGTCCCCAGCAAAGGTGTTGCGGCCAGGGGAAAGCGCCGTCGCCGCGGCGCGGGTGGAACCTAAGTGCCCGGATTCCCGGCTAACGCCGCTGGTATCCCCCGTAGCTGAGGTTCGATGCAGCCGCGCCGCTTTGCCGGCGCACTCCAAAGCAGTCCGGAGTCCATAAAGAGCCTCTAAAAAATCCTGTTAGTCGTTTTTATCCTGTTAGTCCTGTCCCATTCGGGGTGTCTTTGTGGTCTGATCAGATACGACTCGTCGATCTGAGGTTCAGCGTCGCTAGTACAGCTGCGCGTAATTAACGGAAACATTGCCCACAACCATTCGATCCCCTCTCCCCAACCCCTCTCCCGGCGAGGGTGTCGAAAAAGTCATTTCGAACCACAGAGAACACGGAGATAAAGAATCGGCCAATTCTCTGCGTTCTCTGTGTTCTCTGTGGTTTAAACTTCACAGACTGACAGCTGACGCCACCGTTTTTGCGACACCCTCCCGGCGGGAGAGGGGCTTGTTGTGCCGGTCTGGAAGCATTCGTGTCCATTCGTGGTTCTTGTTTCCGGTTTTCATACGCAGCTCTACTAATCTTCCATCAGCTCCCGCCACCAGGCCCGTACCTGCTCCCGCGGTCCGACCAACCGATTGTCGGGGATACGCGTAGGCTGCTCCTGCAAGGCGCTGCGGTGGTAGGCGGCGCGCAGCGCCTTGTAGGCACCGGTCAGATCTGCGGCCGCGGTGCCCGGCAATAGATCGCAACGGGCCAGGGTCTCGAGCAACCGTATATTATCGGTCCAATCGGCAAGCGCCGGGTACCGCGCGGCCCACCGCAGCACCAGGTATTGAACCATAAACTCGATGTCGGCAATACCACCATGCCCCTGTTTCAGGTCGAACCACCCGTTGCGGGTCCGGTCCAGATTCTTGCGCATGCGTTCCCGCATTGCCCGCACGTCCAGGCGTAGCTGCTTCGGCTCCCGCTCCCGGCAGAGGACCTCGCGCCGTACCTGGCCGAAGCGCTCCGCGAGCACCCGGTCACCGGCCACCGGGCGGGCGCGTACCAGGGCCTGGTGCTCCCAGGTCCAGGCCTCCCGGGTCTGGTAAGACGCGAATGATTTGAGGGAGCGCACCAGCATACCCTTGTCACCATCGGGGCGCAGGCGCATATCCACCGCATAGAGCTGGCCGGAGGGGGTGCGGGTGGTGATGATGTGGATCATGCGCTGTCCCAGGCGCAGATAGAACTGGTCGTTGGCGATCGGGCGGTTGCCACGGGTCTCGGCATTGACCCTATCGCTGCCGTGCAGAAAGACCAGATCCAGGTCGGACCCATAGCCGAGCTCGAGGCCGCCCAACTTGCCGTAGCCGAGCACCAGCAACCCGGAACCCTCGCCCGCGATCCCGCCGGGCCGCCCGTGCCTCGCCTGCAGGTGGTCAGAGGCCAACGCCAGCACCCGGGAGACCGCGACCTCGGCGATCTCGGTCAGATAATCGCTCACGATCATCAGGGGAATGACGTCCGTGAGGTCCGCCGCCGCTACCCGCAGGATATTCCCCTGGGCGAACTGGCGCAGGCGCTCCATCTGCTGCTCCAGGTCGTCGTCGGCCAAGGGGGCGAGCAGGCTGTCGAGCTCCGCTTCCAGATCCGCCCGACGCAGGGGGGCATAGAGGCGCCGGGGGTCCAGCAGCTCGTCCAACAGCAGGGGGTGGTGCACGATCCGGTCGGTGAACCAGGGGCTCATCCCCGCCAGTTGTGCCAGTTGTGACAGGATGATCGGATGCTCGATGAGCATCGCCAGATAGGCAGTACGGCTCAGCACGGACTCCAGCACCCGCAGCACCCGTTCCAACACCAGATCCGGGTCATGGGTACCGGCGGCCAGGTGCAGGACCAGGGGGATGAGCCGGGCCATCCGGTCGTTGCCGCGCCTGCCCAATCCCTTGCGCAGCGCCGCATCACGCAGGGTCCGCAGACGCCTCAAGACAGTGCCCGCGTCCTTGAAGCCGGCCTGGGCGAGCTGCTCCAGGTAATGTCCATCGTCCGCCGAGCCGCTCCAGAGGGTCGCAAACGGCCGGTCCCGGGGCTCTTCCTCCGCGTGGGGGGCGGCGAAGACCCGATCGAACTCGGCCTGGACCCGCCGCCGATGTTCTTCGAGCACCCCGCAGAAACCCTCCCAATCCGTGCAGCCCATGGTGCGGGCAAGCCGCAGGCGCCCGACCGCATCCTCCGGCAAGGCGTGAGTCTGCCGGTCCTGCCAGGCCTGGAGCCGGTTCTCCACCCGGCGCAGATAGCGGTAGGCCGCACCGAGCCCTTGCGCGGTCTGAGCCGGCAGCAGATCCTTCTCCCCCAGCCGCTGCAGGACGGGCTGGATGGCGCTGAGCTGGAGCTCGGGGTCGCGGCCGCCGCGGATAAGCTGGAAGGTCTGGCCGATGAACTCGATCTCGCGAATGCCGCCGGGGCCGAGCTTGATGTTGTCCGCCAGGCCCTTGCGTTTGAGCTCCTTGTCGATCATCCGCTTCATGTCGCGCAGGGACTCGATGGCGCCGAAATCCAGGTAACGGCGGTAGACGAAAGGCCGCAGCATCGCCATGAGCCGCTCCCCTGCCGCCGGGTCGCCCGCCACCACCCGCGCCTTTATAAGGGCGTAACGCTCCCACTCCCGGGCCTGGGATTGGTAGTAGTCCTCCATGGCGCCGAAGCTCATGGCCAGGGGACCCACATCGCCGAACGGACGCAAGCGCGCATCGACCCGAAACACAAAGCCGTCCGCTCGATTGGTATCCAGGGCCTGGATCAACCGTTGGGCGAGACGGACGAAGAACTGCTCATTGGTCAGGGGGCGCCGACCATCCGTTTGGCCGACCCCGGTATAGGCGAAAATCAGGTCGATGTCCGAGGATAGATTGAGCTCCCGCGCCCCCAGCTTCCCCATCCCCAGCACCACCAGATACTGCTCGGCGCCGGCCGCATCGCGGGGGGTGCCGAGCTCCGCCGTCAGCCAGCCGTGCAACAACCGCAGGCTGTGACCCACGCAGGCATCCGCCAGGGCACTCAGGTCCTCCAGGGTCTCCTCGAGTCCCGCCAAGGCGGCGATATCGCGCCAGATGATGCGGACCAACTCGCGGTGCCGAAACCGGCGCAGGACCGCCGCGAGGGACCGGTCGTCGGTGACGCCTTCCAGCTCAGCGGCCAGCAGGCGCTCCGGCTCGCCCGAGGCACAGGCAGCCTCCAGACGCCCGGAAGCGAGCAATTGCGGCAGGATATCCGGGTAGCGGATACAGCTCTTGGCGACATAGTCACTCGCCTCCCAGACGCCCGGCAAGGTACGTTCAAGCAACGGATGCGTGGGCACTGTCAGACCCTGCTCGGCGAGCGCCGCCTCCCAGACCCGTCGCTGCTCGACCACACCTGCAATCAGCTCATCGGCCGCTGCCATCGGGAGCTCCTTAAACTTAAGAACCGTCGCCAGAGGATATACCCTTTGCAGGTCAAGCGTTCGGTAAGAATGGCTCGTTCCCACACGCTGCGCGGGAACGAGAGATAAGGGTAGGGTCCGCTGTGCGGACCGCGTAGGTTAGGCGAAGGTGCACCAGAGACGGTGCGCCGTGCCCAGCGAGCTGTAGATGTTGGGCACGCCGCCGTCCCTGGCGGCTTTGCCCAACCTACACTGTCGATAACGACTTGTTGATCGATAAGCCCGCGTAGGGCGGATAAGCTTGCGCCATCCGCCGGATGCCTCACCCCTTGCGGTTGTCCCAACCCAGAGAACCACGGATGGACACCGATGGACACGGA
>NZ_FLUY01001629.1 GCF_900092655.1 Candidatus Thiosymbion oneisti | reverse complement strand
CGGTACCACCAGCGGACGAAGCATCACATCGGCCATTACGCGCGCGCGCTGGGATTCATGGATTGGGCCAATCAGCCCGATCCGTTCCGTCGCTTCGAGGGCGCCCCGCTGTTACGCCTCGTGCGCCCCGGCGATGACCCTGGTCCGACCTATGACGCGCTATTCGACGGATCATGGGCGGAGCAGGCCACGGCCAGGCGCCAAGCCCCAGCCCCGGACCAGGCACCACCGAAAGCGGGCGCCGCCGGTCTGATCCGGGCCGACCAGGTCAGCGCGTTTTTCTATTACGGCCTGGCGCTGAGCGCCTGGAAGGCGATCAAAGGTAGTCGCTGGTCCCTACGGGTCAATCCCTCCAGCGGCAACCTGCATCCGACAGAGGGTTACCTGATCAGCGGACCGATCGAGGGTCTGACCGATCGGCCGGCGGTGATGCATTACGCGCCGTTCGAGCACGGTTTGGAGGTGCGCCGATGGATCGAGCCGGCCGGCTTCCGGACCCTGTGCCATGCCTTCGGCGCCGTCGGCTTGGTGGTGCTCAGCAGCATCCATTGGCGCGAATCCTGGAAATACGGCGAGCGGGCTTATCGCTACTGCCAGCATGATGTGGGTCATGCGATCGGGGCCTTGAGCCTCTCGGCGGCCAGACTCGGTTGGCAAGTATCCCTGATCGAGTCCGTCGGCGACGCGGACCTGGTCGCTTTGCTGGGGCTCGACCGGCAGACAGGTGTCGAAGCGGAGCATCCGGACGCGTTGCTCGCGATTATGGCGCCCGAGCTGGCGGACGCTGGCTTGTCCAAGGCGACGGCGCCCCAAACTCTGGTCTGGCGAGAAGCGATCGAGCAGATCGGCGCCGCACCCTTGCTGGGTGAGCCTAACCTGCTCAGCCGAGAGCACCACCCGTGGCCGATCATCGACGAAGTCACCCACGCCGGCGCCAAACCCTCACCCACGGGTTACGACCCGGCCGACGCCTGCGAGCCCTCCGGCGTCATCCCCAGCCATGCCGCAGAGGCACCCGAGCGGGACCCGGCGTGGCTCGACCTGCAAAGGGCCCAGCGTCAGGCGTTGGCCGGGCGACTCATCCGACAGCGTCGCAGCGCCCTGGACATGGACGGGCGGACGCGCCTTCGGGCCGCCGACTTCTATGTCATGCTGGCGCGCACGCTGCCCTCGGCGAGCCACCCGGTCTGGCGGGGTTGGCCTTGGCCGGCCTGCATCCATCTGACGCTGTTCGTGCATCGTGTCGACGAGCTGACGCCGGGGCTCTATCTACTCATTCGCCGGCCGGGCGCCGAGGATCTGCTGCGCAGACTGCTGTCAAGCGAATTCGAGTTCAGCAGACCGCCCGGCGCCCCCGAGGGGTTGGGCCTGTATCGCTTGCAGGCGGGTGACTATCGCGAGGCAGCCAACGCGATCTGTTGCCACCAGGACATCGCTGAGGCGGGTGCCTTCGCCGTCGCGATGCTGGCCGAGTTCGAGCCTCGGCTGATTTCACCGGGTCCATGGTTCTATCGTCGCCTGTTCTGGGAGACGGG
>NZ_FLUY01001432.1 GCF_900092655.1 Candidatus Thiosymbion oneisti | reverse complement strand
CGACTCCGACCGTGATCGAAGTCATTGGCCCAGCCGCGGACTTGACGATTGACCGGCGTGATCAGCTTGGGAGCCGGCCCTGTTCCGCGCTGATCATTGCGCGTAACGGCTCCCGCTCGCGTGCACATGACTTGGCACTGGGGACCCCGT
>NZ_FLUY01000098.1 GCF_900092655.1 Candidatus Thiosymbion oneisti | reverse complement strand
ACGGGGGATACCAGCGGCGTTGGCCGGGAATCCGGGCCCTTCGGTTCCTCCCGCGCCGCGGCGACGGCGCTTTCCCCTGG
>NZ_FLUY01001431.1 GCF_900092655.1 Candidatus Thiosymbion oneisti | reverse complement strand
TTATAGAATACCTGTGTAGCAGCTAAAGCCTTGCACTAAAGTGCATAGTTTTGGACTAGCGTGCTGGGACAATAAAATTCCGCGTAATCATCCGGGACCCGACACATCAGACGCTGCACGCGCTTACGATTGACCACATGGCCCTGACTCACCAGCCAACGTGTCATTTGCCGACGGCCATAAAACGGCGTGCGCAGATACTGTTCGTCTATCAGGCGCATAAACTTCAAGTTCTCCTCGGATTCGACTCCGCAGGGCATGTGATAATAACTCGAACGACTCAAACCGATCAGCGCGCATTGCCTCCCAATGCTCAACTTAGGATGGTTCGGCTCAATGAGGCGACGCCGATGCTCCACCGAACTCACCCGACTTTTTTTTAGCCAATCCAACTCCATTTTCAAGCGCCCGATCTCTTCATACAGGGACGCTGTGAGTGCCGCCTCACGAACTGGCTGCGGTGTGGACTTGCCGCGCCTGAAAGCCTCCGGTAGACTCTCGATTGCCTGCTTCTTCCAGGCACTGATTTGAACTGGATGCACCTGATACTGACTCGCCAATTCACTGGCAGTCTTCATCCCTTGAATGGCATCCAGGGAAACTTTTGCCTTGAATTCCGGACTGTGGAGCTTGCGGTTGTTGGCCATGGTTGATACCTCTCGTCGTGGTTGCTTTCGCCTCCCTTTCTTAACTTACTAACCTGTCCGATTTTTGGGGTCCACTTCATTGCCATGTCGCTGCAACCCGTGATTCTTTCCGGTGGGTCCGGAACCCGTCTCTGGCCCCTTTCCCGAGAGGCCTACCCTAAGCAGTTCCTCCCCCTGACCGGCAAGCACACCATGCTCCAGGAAACCGTCAGGCGACTCGATGGGATCGAGCTGGAGCATCCCCGCCAGGCCATCGGTCCGCTCGACCCTATCGTCGTCTGCAACGAGGCCCATCGCTTCCTCGTCGCCGAGCAACTCCGCCTTTTGGACCGCCGACCGGCCGCCATCATCCTCGAGCCCGAGGGCCGCAATACGGCACCCGCCCTCGGCCTCGCGGCGGCGACGGTGGACGACGGCCAGGATCCAGTCCTGTTGGTGATGCCCGCCGACCACGATATCCGCGACGGGCACGGCTTCCGACAGGCAGTAGCGGACGGCTACGTCCTGGCGGGGCAAGGAGCGGTGATCACCTTCGGGATCGTCCCCGATAAGCCGGAAACGGGCTATGGCTACATCCGCCGGGGCGACCGCTTTCCGGCTCAGGGGACCACGGGTGGGACTCATGTCCTCGCCGCCTTTGTCGAGAAGCCGGATGCAGCGACCGCCGAGGGTTACTTACGCAGCGGCGACTACCTTTGGAACAGCGGAATCTTCATGATGAAGGCCTCGCGCTGGCAAGGGTTGCTGGAGCGTTTCCGACCCGACATCGCCACGGCCTGCGAAAAAGCCTACCGTGGAGGCGCAACCGACGGGGACTTCCGGCGCCTGGACGCGGATGCCTTTCACACCTGCCCCAGTGATTCCATCGACTATGCAGTCATGGAGCAGCTGGCCGGGGGGGTGCCGGAAGGGGACACATTCGCCCTCGTGCTGCCGCTGGATGTGGGTTGGTCGGACGTGGGCGCCTGGTCCGCCCTGTGGGAGGTTAGCGCGCGGGACGCTGCCGGCAATGTGCTCGACGGCGATGCCTTCGTCCACGACGCGCGCGACAATCTACTGATATCCCAGCACCGCATGGTAGCGGCCGTGGGCGTGAATAACCTGATCGTGGTGGAGACGCCGGACGCGGTCCTGGTGGCGAGCAAGGAATCGGCCCAAGACGTCAAGGCCGTGACCCAGTTCCTCCAGCACGAGCAGCGCAGTGAGTATCGGCACCACCAGCGTCTGCACCGGCCCTGGGGCAACTTCGACTCCATCAGCTTCGGCGCCCGCTATCAGGTCAAGCGCCTGACGATCAATCCGGGCGAATCCCAATCCCTGCAGATGCACCACCACCGGGCCGAGCATTGGATCGTGGTCTCGGGCACGGCGCGGGTCACCAACGGCAAGAAGGTCTTTCTGCTCACGGAAAACGAGTCCACATACATTCCCATCGGCACGACCCACCGCCTGGAGAATCCGGGGGCGATACCCCTGGAAATCATCGAGGTCCGGTCCGGCAGCTATCTCAGCGAAGACGATATCGTCCGTTTCGAGGACGCCTACAACCGCATGGACGGTGAGCTCTGATATGGGCTTCAAATGCGGCATCGTAGGTCTGCCGAACGTCGGCAAATCGACCCTCTTCAACGCCCTGACCAA
This sequence comes from Candidatus Thiosymbion oneisti, assembly GCF_900092655.1. GTDB lineage: Bacteria > Pseudomonadota > Gammaproteobacteria > Chromatiales > Chromatiaceae > Thiosymbion > Thiosymbion oneisti. The sequence goes on along the minus strand of NZ_FLUY01001431.1, from coordinate 10,799 downwards.
GGCCACCGTCGCCGCGGAGAACTACCCCTTCTGCACCATCGATCCGAACCTGGGGATAGTCCCCTTGCCCGACGCCCGGCTCGATGCCATCGCCCGCATCGTGAGGCCCGCAAACGTCATCCTCACCAGCATGCAGTTCCTGGATATCGCAGGCCTAGTGGCCGGCGCCTCCAAGGGCGAGGGACTGGGCAACCGGTTCCTGGCCCACATCCGGGAGACGGATGCCATCGCCCATGTGGTGCGCTGCTTCGAAGACGAGGGCCTGATGCACGTCGCGGGCAAAGTGGACCCGGTACGGGATATCGAGACCATTAACACGGAGCTGGCCCTGGCGGACCTGGAGTCGGTGGAGAAGGCCCTGGACCGAGCTGTCCGTCAAGCCAAGACCGGAGACAAAAAGGTCCTGCTCCGCAAGGCCCTGTTGGAGCGACTGGGCGACCATTTGGACGCCGGCGGGTCAGTGCGTTCTTTGGCGCAGAGCGATGACGACCGCCGGGAGCTGCACGACCTGTTCCTGCTTACCGCCAAGCCCGTCATGTACATCGCCAACCTGGACGAAGACGGCTTCGAGGACAACCCCCTGTTGGATGCGGTACGCGGGCTTGCGCGAGACGAAGGTGCCGAAACGGTACCCGTGTGCGCCACCATCGAGGCGGAGATCCTGGAGCTCCAGGCCGATGAGCGCGCGAGCTTCCTCGCCGATATGGGGCTCGAGGAGCCGGGTCTGAACCGGCTGGTACGCGCGGGCTACCGCTTACTGGACCTGGAGACCTTCTTTACCGCGGGACCCAAGGAGGTACGGGCCTGGACCATTCCCCGGAATACCAGTGCGCCTCAGGCCGCCGGCATCATTCACACCGACTTCGAGCGCGGCTTCATCCGCGCCGAAGTCATCGCCTACGAGGATTTCGTCGCCTGCCAAGGCGAGCAGGGGGCCCGTGAGGCAGGCAAGCTGCGCTCCGAGGGCAAGGACTACATGGTCCGGGACGGGGACGTGATCCATTTTCGGTTCAACGTCTGACTTGACGCTATGCTCCCCCGATCGCTAGTATTTTGTTCCTATCCCGGCTACGTAGCTCAGCAGGTCAGAGCGCGGCACTCATAATGCCGATGTCGGTAGTTCGAGTCTACCCGTAGCCACCAAATACCGCAGCACGATCAGCCGCCGAGGAGCGGCTTTCTTTCTGCGTCGATACGGGATGACCACATGACCAGTCCCGGCGCCGACGTCGATACCTACCCCTTCGATCTTGATCGACCCCAAGACTACGCGCTGTGGCGGGAACGCAAGCTCAGTGAGTACCCAGCCCGGCTCGAAGATTTGATCGTAGAGGTCCGTAACCCGCACCAGCTGACACCCGCTGAGGCCGAAGCCCTGCGGGCCCGTTGCCGCCGTGCCAACATGGCCGTCTATGCGAGTCCCACCGGCGATGATCCGGACAAAGCGCTCCCACGCCGGCTCGGGACCCAGCTTGGCCTGCTGCGCCCGGATCACAACCTGGGCGCGGACCAGGACGCCATCAGCGCATTGACGGTCCGGTCCGATGCCCTGCACCGAGGCTATATCCCCTACAGCAACCGGCCGATCGCATGGCATACCGATGGTTACTACAACCCGCCGGACCATCGGATCTTCGGGATGTTGCTGCACTGTGTCCGGCCGGCGGCGACCGGCGGCGAGAACTCTCTCCTAGACCACGAGATCGCGTATATCTTGTTGCGCGATCGGAACCTGGAATTCGTCCGCGCCCTCATGCACCCGCAGGCAATGACCATCCCGGCCAATAAGGTGAACGGCAAGGCGTTGCGTCCGGACTGCCCCGGACCCGTCTTCTCGGTGCACCCGGCAGGTCACTTACACATGCGCTACACGGACCGAACGCGCAGCATTCATTGGCGGGACGATCCCCTGACGACAGAGGCCGTCTCCTGCCTCAAGGAGATACTGCATGGCAGGACCGCCTGGCACCTCTCGGCCAGATTGGAGGCCGGTTGGGGCCTGGTGACCAACAACACGCTGCACACCCGGACCGGGTTCGAAGATGGCGAATGTCCGCGCCTGCTCTACCGGGCACGTTACTATGACCGGATTTCCGATACCTGACGGCTTTCCGGTAGCGGCTGAATTTTAAGTGGTGAAGTCTGCCGGATGATCTCGTCATTCCGGCAGGGAGTGCCGGAATCCAGCTGCCAGGTGTAACGGCCCGCAAACTCCCCGAGGGCATACCAACACATTGCGGTATTCCTGACAGCAGACACTACTCCGGTCATCGACCACACCATAGAGCATCAGAATTTCAGTCCTTGCTCGGGTCGTACCACAGCGGCTCTTCAAGGTGTTTGAGGTCCGAGGGGCTGAGAGACTGTCTAAGAACTTGCCCGGTTGGTTCCCTCGCCCCCTGGGGGGAGAGGGCTGGGGAGAGGGGGATCAAGGGCTTTATTTCGATCGGATTGGTCACTCCATATCAAGCAAAATCAATGGGTTGGTTTTTAGACAGCCTCTGAGATCGAACTGCCGGGATTCATTGCTGTGGCGGGCTTGAAAGCGCACTGCCAGCGTTTAGTAGGTCAGAGTATTGCAAATCTTGAACCTGACTCCCGTCGCTCTCCGGCGGGCAGTTTACGGAATAACGCGTTGGACCGTTGCCGGATAGTTTCCATAAACACTTTTGTGTTGTCGAGATAGGCCGTGATCCCGGTAGCACGAAAGGCAGCAGGTTGAGGCGCGGCGGAGTAATTGCCGACAATATTTTGAACTGTTCGCCTTGGAAAAACTGCGGTGTGCCGTTCGATCATGATGCTCTCATTACCCTCTTATAGCTTCGTCAGGGTGGGAGGCACATGTTGGCCGGTGGCTGCTGGTGGATGCGGTAGAACGGGATTTCGATTACCACCTGCCCCATCCGCCTCTGCGGCGTCGAAGCATCCGAGTAGTAGATGCGATCGGTGATGGCGCTCCCGGCCAGGCTGCCGCCGACGCCCCCGGCCAGGCCGCCGACTACTCCGCAGGCGAGCAGGCCCCAGCCACTTGTCACGATCCCGAAAACCAGGCAGACGCCGATGCCAGCGCCCGCGCCGAGGCCACCGCCAATAAAGCCGCCAAGCTCTTGGCCAATGACGCGCGGCAGCTCCTCGTCGCTGGCATTCCAGATGCGCGCCGCGCTAAGCGCGACGCCCACGACGATTAGCACAGTGCCGCCATTCTTCAGATAGGAAGCACCGCGCATGGCGGCATTCACGCCTAAATTAGACCGCTGCGCGCCGCTCAGGATGCGGCCAGGAATACCAGACCGCGGCACACCCTGTTTCTGGTAATAGCGGACCATGTTTGGAGAGGTGCGACCGCCGCGGCCGTACTCGCGCCAGTCCCTAATTTCATAAATCGTTTGCGCCACCGGACCCGACCCGGCCCGCATACGCCGCACGATCTGTCGGCGCTGTTCGGAAGCCCAGCGCGCAACGTCCTCGGTCGACTCTCCCTATGCCAGCCGATCAGAGATTCGCCGCGCGAGGTTTTCAACCTCGTGCTTATAGCGTGCCCGTATCACCGGCGCATTGATCCCGATCTGGCGCATGGATCGTCCCGCCCCGACCGCATCGCCGCCTAAACCTTCGAGAAAGGCGATGGCCTCGCTCTCCGTGTGGGTCGGCAATGACAGGGTATAACGGGTCTCGTCGGGGGCACGGCAGACCCGGGGGATTTGAACCCGCGCCCGACAGACCTGCTCCGCTTCGTCATAGAATCCGCCATTACTCATCATGATCGTCCAAGGTAAGCAAAATGAAATCGTGCGAGGTCGGATATCGGTCCGTCCTTCAGCCCCGGCACCGGAAACAGACGCAGGCCCAAAACCCCGGCTTCTCGGTAGCGGTAGGGCACCGTGCGAACCAGACGGCGCGTCACTGGAATCTCCGGATGGGCGCGGATCAGTGCTTCAATTGCCCCAAGCGCACCCGCTACAAAAGGGCCAATCAGTACGAATCGTTCATCGACGACCAGAATATGGAATGATTCTTCACCATGATGAATCTCATCTTCCATAAAACAGTGATAAATTTGAGTAATCTCGTTCGCCCCTAAGGACTTGGTTTCTGTCGCATCCGAGATATTCAGGTAATCATCCTTGTAGACAACGCTTCCAGCACGAGCCACAACAGTTCCTCCACCAAAGGGGGTTGCGATCGAGATCCCACGAATCACTCGGCGACAGCGCCTCCGGTCACACGTTGTTCGCCGCAGGCCCGTGGATGAAACCGCCTGGTGGATGCCTGGTGAGGCATCCCCAGGCGGTCCCCTGGGAGCTGGACCTGGCAACAGGTATGCCCCCCAACGCGGCAAGATTCGAGGGATTCAGATTCTAGGGGCAGTATGCGGGGTAGTGGTAAATTTAGTAGTGGTGACGAGCCACCCAGCAACCCGCTAATCGCTCAGATCCCTCCTGCTTCTGCCATCCCTGGCGCCTGGATTCCGGCACTTCCTGCCGGAATGACGGTGAGGTTTGAACGATTACGCGATCACTCTACCACTACCCAATGGGTTAGTTTTTAGACAGCCTTCAAGTCCGGGTTTGCGCGTCCCTTCTCAGGTTTCATGAGTCCATGTGCAGCGACTGCAATCAGCGCTTCGCCATCGCCTGCTCGGCCCACAGAAACTGCAATACCTTGCGGACGTACTGCTGTGTCTCCGGATAGGGAGGGACCTGGTTACCGTGCTTGACGACGGCATTCTCCCCGGCATTGTATCCGGCCAAGGCCAAGCGCAGATTGTTCCCGAACATCTTGAGCAGAAATCGTAGGTATTGCGCGCCCCCGCGCACGTTTTGGGCCGGGTCGTAGGGATCGGACACCTTATATCTGGCTGCGGTGGCAGGCATGAGCTGCATCAGTCCGATTGCCCCTGCGGAGGAGACAGCCGTTGGATTATAGGCCGACTCGGCCCGTATGACGGCGTGGAGCAATTCCGGACGGAGCTTGAACCGGCGCGCGGTGCGTTCGATCAATGCGGCATACCGTTTGCGCCTGACCGAAAGCTGCTTCGATAGCGCTGGAATCTTATTTGATGGAACCGGAAGACGGCGGCGGAAAACGATGAATCTGTTGTTGCTCTCCTCGATAAGCTTCTTGGTAGCACGTTTCCATTCCAGATGATACTTACTGCCCTTGAGCGGTGCATCGGTGAAATAAAGCTTGCCGTCCGCGTCTAAATATCTATAGAGATCACCGCTGCATGGAAATGGAACCCCAATCAGCACCAACAGTAATCCGGGTATTACATTTTTCATGATTCGCTTTCGAGGACCCTGATACTCACATCGCTCAAGAATTCAGCACCGCTTCCACATCGCTGTTGCCGGCTCGTACTCTCATCGGCTGCGCATGATATTCTCCCAAGCGATTCCACTTGACTCGCAACCGCTCTCTGTTTATTGCCAGCCATTGGACTGCGATGATCGCCACGGAGGTGTCGATTTTCCCGGAATAAAGCTCTCTTAGCGCTTGCCCCATAGTGATTACGGTTACCCGGGTATCCTCGCCTTCCTCACGCAACCCGTGAATGCCCCCTGCCAGGGCCGCATCAACATGCCCGCAGAAAAGCCGCACCCTATCCGCCGCGGTGCCTGGGCTGACATGGTAGGCCCCAATCGGCTCCAGCTCCAGCACCTTACACCCTGCCTCTTCCATTGCCTCCCGCCGCACTACCTCGCTCGCATCCTCACCCGTCTTCAGGACGCCCCCCACTGGCTCCAGGGTCCAGGCGCCCCGCCCGTGTTCCAGCGCGCCGATACGAAACTGCTCCACCATGACGATTTGATCGCGCGTCGCATCGTAAAGAATTGCTGCGGCTGAATTCAAATACTCTATACGCTCACGTTCAAGGATCGGACCCCAACCGCCCATAAAAAGACTATGCCGCAGCCGATAGCGCGTCAGCCTCAGAAAACCACTGAAACAGTGTTCTCGAGCGATGACCTCCAGTGCGTACCTCATTCCGGTTGTATTTTAGATTTCCACTTCTATAATTGGCTCATCGTGACATCTAACTCAGCGTGTGAAAAGTATGAATCGGCGCCACTTCCTCGGACTTGCGTTATCTGCGGCCACAATGCCGGCACTCGCGAAAAAGCAGAGCTACCGACCGCGTATCCTTTCCTTTTACCACCGCCACACGGGAGAAAAGGTCAAGGTCGCCTATCGTATCGGCAATTTCTACCAACGCGACGCATTGCAGGCGCTGAACAACTTCATGCGCGACTTCCGAACCGATGACGTCACCATGGTAGACCCCAAGCTGTTCGACCTGTTATACGAGCTCAATGGACGTCTCGGCCACCCCCGGGGACCGATCGAGATCCTCAGTGCTTACCGTTCGCCCCGGACGAACGCCATACTGCGCAGTACCTCCCGACGGGTCGCGCGCAACAGCCTGCACATCCAAGGCAAGGCGGTAGATATCCGCCTTCCTGGTATATCCGCCCGATGGGTGCGCGATTCCGCCATCTCATTGAATCGAGGTGGTGTCGGCTTCTACCCCAGATCCAACTTCGTACATGTGGACACCGGGAAGGTCCGCCGCTGGGTCGCCTGACGAGGGTTAGATGAGGGCTTAGGAGTCCCGGGCGATCCGGGCACCTTGCGCTAACCGCTCCTCGGAATTTTCCCCCGAGCTTTGTGCGATTGTAGCAGAACTTTTCAGGAAAGCGAGTTATCTTTTTGTAAGGCTTACCATTAACCGCAAGCTTGCGGCCGGTCAGTGACAACCGCCCATCTCCGCTGGCACAGTTAAGGGAGTATGAACGAGTCCGAGTCCGAGAACGCCGCGGCGGTTGCCTCCGACATCGTCAACCGGTTCGCCCTGCCTACTCCGGTCGGCAGCATCGAACCCCACGGCGGTGGCTTGATCAATGCTACCTTCCTCGTCACCGCCGAGGATGCTCGATATATCCTGCAACGGATCAACGACGCGGTGTTTCCGGAACCGGAGCGGATCATGTCCAACCTATCGGTACTGGCAGGACATGCGGCGGCCCATACCGGATCCGGGCTCCGCATTCCGGCCCCCATTGCGGCCTGGGACGGACGGTCTTTCGTTCGGGACGGACAGGGTGGGTTCTGGCGTCTCATGGAGTTCATCCCGAACACCCGGGGGCTTGCGCGCATCGAGGATCCGGAACAGGCCCGAGAGGTGGGTCGCATCCTGGGTCGCTTTCATGTCCTCGTCAGCGACCTGCCTGCAGAGCGGCTTGCGGTGACCCTGCCCGGATTCCATGTCACACCGGGCTATCTGGAACGATTCAAGCAGGTCCTGGCGGCGTGCGCCACTGTCCCTCCGGAGGCGTTCTCCCGGGCCATCGCTTGCGTGACCGCGCGGCAGGCAGAGGTCGATGTGCTCGAGGCAGCACGGCAAGGCGGTTATCTCCCGGCGCGCGTAATCCATGGGGATCCAAAGCTCGATAACATCCTGTTCGACCGCGTAACGGGGCGCGCGGTGAGTCTGATCGATCTGGATACGGTCCAGGCCGGACTCGTCCATTACGACGTCGGCGATTGTCTGCGTTCCTGCTGTGGTCGTGGTAAGGGGTCCGCCGGCGCCAGGTTTGATCTCGACCTGTGCCGGGCAATCCTCGGCGCCTATGCGGACGAGATCGGAGATCTGCTCAATACGGCGGAAATCGAGTTGCTGTTCGATGCCATCCGTCTCATCCCCTTCGAGCTTGCCCTGCGCTTTCTGACCGATCACCTGGAGGGCGATCGTTATTTCCGGATCACCGAGCGGGGGCAAAACCTACGCAAGGCCGGCATCCAACTCGCGTTGGTGGAGGATATCGAGGGCAAGGAGCGTGAGATCCGCGCCATCGTGGCGGCCTGTTTCGGACGCGGCAAAAGAGTCTCTTGAGGAGAAATCCTGCCGCTATCCGAACTTCCGGGGTTGGAAGTCTACAGGATTGACGATAGCGGCGCTGTCGCCCGTGGCCCGAATCACGAATAATCCCTGGTGTCGCTAAAAGTTTTCCCCGCAAGCAGCGAGGTTTGCCGCCGACCGGTTATCAGTTTTAGAGGTGAAAAGAGTTTAGATCGAGGTAGGGAAGGGATCAAAACAATCCGGGCATCTTGCTTAAGTGTTGCGGCGCAGGGACAACACCCGGGGCGTTCCGGCTTGCAGGTCTTGCTCGCGTTGGCGTTGCAGGAGCCGTCTCAAGACCGGTGGAAACTCGCTCATCAGCCGCCGTTGGGTCTCCTTGAAGTCGGCAAAGTAAGAGACGATTTCGCATGCAACCGGGCCGTTCAGCGACTCGCGCTCCGCAGCCGGTAACGGCTGCCAGGCGATGCGAATCAGGCGTCCCCCCGTTCCGTCCTGATGCGCATAGCCGCCCTGGCTGTCCACGAAAATGACCTCCCCGGATTCCACCACGGCCTGGAATTGCATGGAGCGGATGGGAATAAATAGGCTTTCGCGGCCGCTTCTCTTGAGCAGTAGCTGTAGATCATTGTACACGGCGGCCGGCAATGTGCTGCGCTCGCGGGTATGCTCCGGCGGGCGGAAGAAGGTCTCGCGGACATAGTATCTGGACATCAGGTCTTCGGTCAGCGGGTCAATCGTGGTCGCCGAGCTCCGGGCTCCAACCCTCCGCTCGGGCCCGCCGCACCGCGGCCTCGTAGATACGCTGGTGACGCTCGCGCAATGGTGGCGGCAGACGGGAGGCCAGGTGGCCGTATGGGGCCCAGGCCTTGGTGACCTTGTCATACAGGGCGTCGATGCCCTGCAGGGTCCAGCCCGCACAGGTCTCGGTTTCGGGGATGATTCCGAATACCCAGGCGTCCCGGATGATGTTCCCGGTCGGCGTCATGCCGCCTTGGGGGTCTTTATCGATCCCCTGATAGGTCTTGGGGTCGGTCATGGGCGAAGGGTCCTTAATAGGTGGTGGCTCTTTATGGATTCCAGACAGCTAACGTATCATAGAAGGGTTCCCCCGGACGTTTTGGAGTGCGGCCTGTCTGCCCTGCCTGTGCTGCAGGCAGGCGCCAGGCAGGCGGCCACTTCCCCCCGCTGCTTACCGGAACCGACAGCGCGAGGCATAAGCCGGGGGTCGGCCAAGTGGCACCATCCTGCCGCCGCTTTGGATTTGGCAAGGTATCCGTCCCCCGCAAAGGTGATGCGGCCAGGGGAAAGCGCCGTCGCCGCGGCGCGGGTGGAACCTAAGAGCCCGGATTCCCGGCCAACGCCGCTGGTATCCCCCGTGGCTGAGGTTCGATGCAGTCGCGCCGCTTTGCCGGCGCACTCCAAAGCAGTCCGGAATCCATAAAGAAAAGAGCCTAGGTGGTTGGCTGGCATTGTGACCGAACCGCATGGCAAATGCCAAGCGTAGGTCTCGTAGTGTCGCCCGAGCTCCATGGATATACTATGCCGATGCATTACCAGACCGACGATCTGCGCATTTGCGATATCAAGCAAGTAGCCGCGCCCAAGGCCCTGCAGAAGGAGCTTCCCGTCAGTGAACGGGCGGCACGGACGGTTTACCATGCCCGCCGGGAGATCCGGCGCATCCTCCAGGGCGAAGACGATCGGCTGCTGGTGGTGGTCGGACCCTGCTCCGTCCATGATCCCCAAGCGGCCATGGAGTATGCCGAGCGGCTGGGTAACCTGCGCGCCGAGGTCAAGCGGGAGCTGATGATCCTGATGCGGGTCTATTTCGAGAAACCCCGCACCACGGTAGGCTGGAAGGGCTTGATCAACGACCCGGACCTGGATGGCAGCTTCGAGATCAACAAGGGATTACACCTGGCCCGCAAGTTGCTGCTGGATCTGGCGGAGATGGGCATGCCCGCGGGGACCGAGTTCCTGGATCTCATCAGTCCGCAGTATGTTGCCGACTTGGTCAGCTGGGGCGCCATCGGCGCCCGCACCACGGAGAGCCAGGGACACCGGGAGCTCGCCTCGGGCCTCTCCTGCCCCGTCGGATTCAAGAACGGCACCACCGGCGCGGTGAAGATCGCCATCGATGCCATACATGCCGCGGCCCGGCCCCACGTCTTCATGTCCCTGACCAAGGAGGGTAACTCGGCGATCTTTCGCACCCGCGGGAACGAGGACACCCATATCATCCTGCGCGGTGGTCTGCGTCCGAACTATGACGCCGAGAGCGTGAACATCGTCGCGGAGGAAATCACCGCGTCGGGCCTCACGCCCAAGGTCATGATCGACTTCAGTCATGCCAACAGCCGCAAGGAGCCATCCCGGCAGATCCAGATCTGCCAGGACGTCGCCGGCCAGATTGCGCGTGGTGACAGATACATCATCGGGACCATGATCGAAAGCCACCTGGTCGCCGGCCGTCAGGACCCATCTCCCGCCACCGAGCTGGTCTATGGGCAGAGCATCACCGATGCTTGTATCGGATGGGGCGATACGGTGCCGATGCTCCACGAGTTGGCCAAGGCCGTGGTGAGTCGGCGCGGGTGCTGAGTGAGAAGGGGCCCCGCGGTCAACCAGCTGCTTCAGCGCAGCGCTTTCAATCGAGCCTGGCCTGCTCTTGATGGATGAGCCGTTCGGAGCGTTCGACGGCTACACCAAGCTACGGATCGAGAAGGAAGTCGCCTGATTGAGGAACTCCTTCGGCCGCGTGGAACCGGCAGTCAATCAGGGAAATACACACCGCGCCTTTGGACTCGGCCTCGGAGATCGGATTGGGCCTGCCCGGCATTTCTCGTGACCTATACTGCCACACGGCATAATCTGCGCATTTCACTCCCTCTCCCTCCGGGAGAGGGCGGGGGTGAGGGGGAAATTCAAAAGCTCGGAT
>NZ_FLUY01001067.1 GCF_900092655.1 Candidatus Thiosymbion oneisti | reverse complement strand
TTCAGGGGTTACTGCGCCCGGCGAAAAGCAGCAAGCAATGCCCAGGCCATCGCGCAACCGGCCGGGTAAGACGTAAGTCTCTATTTCTACTAACTATTTTCTATTCCGCCAAGCGTCAATGCGGTGGTCGATGCTCAGTGG
>NZ_FLUY01001430.1 GCF_900092655.1 Candidatus Thiosymbion oneisti | reverse complement strand
AACGCCGCTGGTATCCCCCGTGGCTGAGGTTCGATGCGGCCGCGCCGCTTTGCCGGCGCACTCCAAAGCAGTCCGGAGACCATAAAGAGCCGGGCTGAAATGTGGCAAAGTAGCATCAGAGGGGCAGGCGCTGGCCGGTAACGCCCACCGCATCCGGGCCGAGCAGATACAGGTAGCTCCCCGTCACCGTCTCCGCGCCCGGTAGGCGGCTCGGGTCTTCTCCGGGGTAGAGTCGGGCGCGCAGCCCGGTGCGGACGATCCCTGGGTCGATGCCGTTGACCCGAATGTTGCTGCTGTCCCGCGTCTCCTCGGCCAGGGTCTGCATGAGGCCCTCGATCCCGAACTTGGCCGCGCAGTAAGCGCCCCAGTAGGCCGCGCCCCGGCGTCCGATCCGGTCGAGGGTAAAGATCACCGAGGCGTCGTCCGCGGCGCGCAGCAAGGGCAGGCAGGCCTGGGTGAGCAGGAAGGGGGCGGTGAGATTGATGCGCAGTACGCGCTCCCACTCGGTGGCGTCATAGTCGTCGATCCGGCTCAGGAAGGGGGCGAAGGCGGCGCAGTGGACGAGTCCGTCCAGGCGCCCGAGCTCCCCATCGATCAGCCCCACGGCCCCCTGCAGGCCCTTATCGTCCACTCGCTCCAGGTCCAGGGGCAGGATGGCCGGTTCCGGTGCACCGCCGGCCTCCAGCTCGTCGTAGAGGGGCTCCAGGTCACGCTGCTCCCGGTCCGACAGGACAAGGGTCGCGCCGTACCGGGCGCAGGCCGCGGCAACGGCATGCCCGATGCCTTCCGCGGCCCCGGTCACAAGGACGACGCGCCCGGCGAGGAGATCGGGGTTCGGCTGATAGTTTTCCATGGCTCAGACACACTTGCGCAGGTTGCTACTTGGATGGTAGGGCGAATGCGTATCAATCTTACCGAAAACATGGCTGTGGCAGACCTGTTTGCCCGCTGAAACTGTTTTGATCCGCAGATTTCCACAGATTAAAAATGAAATAATCTGGGTAGTGGTAATTTTTCAAGTGAGAGTTAAGTCTTGGCATGATGGAGCGACTCCGACGGCTGCGCCCGAAACCGGAAGCGAGCAACCCGAATGTTCCCATAGGCACAAACAGCCCTTCTCCCTCCCGGAGGGTGTCGTAAAAGCCTTCCTCTGGCTTTAGTTTCGATACGGTTAGTAAGCATTAACCACTATCCAAGCCTGATGTATCCTATTGAGCTTCCGGTTTTTTAATGTAGAGAATACAGCTGGAGAACATAATGCAGGCGAATCGGGACCGGCTACGGCAGATTGTCGATGAGAAATCCCTGATTATCGGGCAGGATATGACACTAAGTGCGGGGCTTTCTTCTTCCTTCTACTTCGATTGCAAGAAAATCACGCTGAACGGGGAGGGATTGGCACTGCTCGCGGATGTCCTCCTGGAGGAAATCGACAAATTCCCCGAGCGTCCGTCGGCAATCGGCGGCCTCACCCTCGGGGCCGATTTCATGGTAGCGGCTGTTGTCATGCGCGCCCATCAGATCGGCCATCCGACCATCAACGGCTCGATTGTGCGGAAGGAACCCAAAAAGCACGGCACGCGCAGCCACATCGAGAACGAAATGCCGCGGGGCACCAAGATCGTCGTGGTCGATGATGTGATAACGACCGGCGGCTCCACAGCGAAGGCGTGCGAGCAGTTGCTTAAGGGTGGCTACGAGATTGTCGGGATCCTCGCCTTGGTGGACCGCGAGGCCGGCGGTGTCGAGAACTTGAAACGAGAGTACGGCTGTAGTGTGCACTCAATCTTCAAGAAAAGCGATTTCCCGCGCATTGCCGCGGGCTGAGATGTCAATTCCGTCCGCAATCATCTGCCAGTCGTAGCGGCTCTCGACCAGTTCTCGGGCTCGCCGCACGGTGGCCTCGATCTGCTCGTCTTTCCGCTCGCCCTTGAGTCCTTCCCTCAGGCGTCGAATGGCCGCCGGGAAATCGCTGATCGGCGCCTGCCACAGATGCTCTCCCGGTCGCAACTCCAGCCCCCGGTTGCCGAACTCGGTGGTGAGTATGGGGATACCCGCGGCTGCGTACTGGAGCATCTTGAGGTTGGTGCCGGAGCCGGTGGTAATCGGGTTGACGGCCAGATCGACCGCTTCGGTGACGACCGTCAGCTCGGCGTCGTCCAGGATGCCGAGCGGGTAGAGGTTGTTGGCCTGCGACTCGATCGCGGTGTACCCGGAGACGCTCCCGACGGTGAGAAAATCCGCTTCGGGACAGTCGTGGGCGATCCGCTTCAGGTACCCCAATGCCTCGATGTTGGGTCGGTGACCACTACCGACGAACAGCACGCTGAGGCGGCGGTCGAGACCGAGGTCACATTGATTGGAGCGGCGCTCTGCGCGGGTTACGAAGCGGACGGCGCGGGCATCCACACCGTTCGGGACCAATATGGCCTGCGACCGGACACAACCATAGAGCGCTTGCAGACGGTGGGCGTCCGGTTGCGAGCACACCATGATGCGCTCGGCCCGGGCGCACAGGGACGCCTCCGCTTCCCGCACCCGTTCCAAATAAAAAGCCGCCTCGGCACTGGCGGCGAGGATTGCCCGCTTCATGTCGTACTCGACATTGTGGGCCTCGTACCAGAGGGGTCCAACATAGACCTCGGCGATGGCGGGGTAGAGATAGGGGTGTGAGGCGATGACCAGATCACAGCACACCGTCGCGTGCCCCAGGCGCTCGAGGTACGCCGGGGTGAGGCCGTAATGCAGCAGCGAGGCGATATCGCCCACTGAAGCGGCGAGCTTTCGGTTCAGGGCCTGGCTCATTTCGAGGTGGGCGGGGGACTTGGCTACCCGGATCTCCCGGAGTCCGGGTGCAAGGTCCAGCGCTCCTGCGATACTCGCGTCGTCGCAGAGGGTTATCAGGGTGACCTCGACCCGCCGCGCCAGCGCCCGGTAGAGGTGAAAGATCCGGCTTTGGCCCCCACCTCGGGGCGGGTATACGGGAAAATCGACGGCGACCACGAGTCTGCGTCGTCCGGTGCTCACCGCTCCGTGCCCTTGCGGTTCGCCCAGTATCTGCGCCACTGTCGACGGCCAGTCGAGCCCGCTCACCCGTTGTTGCGCCCGCCCACCCATCCGCATAGTTTCTGAGCGGTCGGCGAGCAGGCGCTGCATGGCCTCGGCCAGGGCCGGTACCTCCGGGGTCACACAGAGCCCCGTGACCCCGTGCTCGACGAATTCGTTGACACCCCCTGCGTCCAGGGTGGTCAGCACCGCCTTGCCGGACTGCATGGCCTCGATGGTCACTAGGCCGTAGTCCTCATCGTAAGGCACGAAAGGGACAAAGAGGGCGTTGGCGTAGAGTCGGGTCAATTCCTGGTCACTGACGTGGCCGAGGAAGCGAATCCGCGGGTCCTTTGCGGCCAATACCTGCAAAGCTTGGGCCTGGGGGCCGGTACCGGCGATGCGGAACTCGATTTCGCCCCGGACCTGTCGGAAGGCACGGACGAGCAGGTCTAGGCGCTTGGGGTGATCCAAGCGGCTCGCGGTAAACAGATAATCGTAGCCCCCGGTCTCGAAGTGCGGCAGGTCCGACGGATGGTGGACGACCGTGACCTGAGCACCGGGTGGGAAGTAGTCTTCACGCCCGGCGACATTGCGCGAGATCGCCAGGTAACGGCGGATCGCGGTGGGGGCCAGTGCGATGTCGTCCAGGAAGTGGACGATGCGCCGGGTCAGTGGACCGGGGAACGCGAAGCTGTCGGGGGGGAGTGACGGGTCGTCGCGCAGGCCGAACAGCAGCTCGAAAAAGGGCTCGAGCTCCGTGCGGTCACGGCGCGAGGTATCCATGGCGTGCACGAGTGGCCGCAGGGGCGCCGGTATTTCCCCGAGCACGGTCGGTAATCCTGTCAGCTGGTAGGTATCGTAGAGGCCCCTGAGCTTGTGTTGGAGGTAGCAGTAGTGGTTGGGGTGCGCCACCATCCAGGCCGGGTACTTGGTGCTGATAACCAGATCGAAGTGGGCCAGATCCAGTCGGCTGAAGCTGCGGTAGCTCGTCATAAGCTCCCAGAAGCCTTGTTCGGGACTCGGCAGCTTGATCAGCTCCGCGTGGTGTGGCGTGTGCTGGTTGAGGGCGTGTAAGAGCCCCCACCACAGCTTCTCGGCGCCGCCGACGAGAAAGGGCACCCCACTCGGGGCGACGATTGCGATTCGCACCAGTCCTGCCTCAGGTCCCAGCGGTGGGTCCGAGCAACCGCGCGACGACCCGATCCCAGCTGATCTCCAGCTCCCGGTAACGCCGGCGCCCGGCCCGCCCCAGCTCGACCGCTAGTGCGCTATCTTGGTACAAGCGGTCGATTGCGGCCGCCACGGCGGTGGGCTCCGGATCGACAATCAAGCCGGTGCGCTCATGCTCGACGAGCTCGAGTGGTCCCCCCGAATCCGTGCAGGTGATCACCGGCTTCGAGGAGAGCATGGCCTCCAAGGTGACATAGCCGTAATCTTCTTCGTGCGGACCGAAGAAAACGGCGTGGCAGCGGGCATAGTAGACCAGCTTCTCCTTCTCGCTGATGGGTCCGAGTAGGCGTACCTTGTGCCCCAGCCCGTAGGTCTCGATCAGGTGTTGGTAACGTGACTGATGACCGCCGGCGCCGGCGATCAGAAAGCCGACCGGGCTCCGGGTCATGCGCGCGGCCTCGATGAGCAAATCCTGGCGTTTCAGCGTCTCCAGACGGGAAGGGAAGAAGATATAACCGTAAGCCGGCTTACAGAAGAAGCGGTCGGCGTTGTACGGCGGATGATAAAGGGGCTCCACGTCGGGCCCGTTGTAGTGGCGGAGACGCTCCGCGACCCGGCCCGAGTTGGCGAAACGGCGCGGAATGCGACCGATCATCCGGTCGTCGAAGACCCGGATACGGTCACGCAGCTGCCGCTCGTCCGGGGTCGCCCGGGTCTCGTCATAGAGCTCGTAAGCGGCGCGGTGCTGGTGCATAAGCCACAGGACATGGTCGTCGTGAAGCACCCCGTAACCGGGAAACTGTAGGCTGATGACCTTATCGATCCGCACCCCGTTCGGCTCCCTGAGGTCATAATCCGCACAGAAATCCATCAACGTGGAGATGGCCGCGGGCGGCGAGAACCGGAACGGAAACCGCAGGCAAACCACGTCGTGACCATGCCGGCGCAGGGCCGACGTCAAGCCCTCGACATGGTAGTCGGCCCCCCCCGGCATGAAGGGCACAATATTGGCGGTTACCAGAATCTTCATGCTATCAGGTCCGATTTGCGGATTTTGATATCGTGGCCCGACCCACCGCCGGGAGTCCTTGGTGTAGCCGCTTCGCGGGCAAGATCCTGCTGTGTCGGTTCCGGCTCCGGTATCTCAGATGGTGCCACTTGTGCCGGGCCAGGATCCTCGGTTGCACTTGCCCCGCCCCTATCCGCAACGCCAGCGCACGTCTGGGGAGCAACGGCATCGAGGCGGGAAGCGGTCTGGCATGCCTGGTGCTGTAAGTGCTCGAGCCGGCGTTTGAACTGCATGCTGTAGCAATCGCGCTCCTGCAACGCCTGGTGCAAGTTCTGGTATAGGTCCTGGTGAAATTCCTCTAACCTCCGACGTAGCTCATTCAGCTCGACGACGAGGTCGAGGCCAAGGTCGAAGGCGCAGGTGAGCCTTTCCCAGGCCCCCAGCACAGGTTTCAACAGGCGCTTTCCAGGCAGCGGCTTGAACAGAGCAGTCCACCGCAACCCACGTACCCGCACCCGATGCCGCTGCGCTTCTTCGGACCAGAGGATACTCGCCAACACAAAGGCCCGATTTCCACCGGCATAGAGGCCCGTCCGGTAGAATCGGTAATCCGCTTCGTTAGGTGTCCGTTTCAGGATCGCCTGATAGGCATAGGCTAGGAAATTCGCTTCCGGAACGGCGAGAAAATCACGGAGTCGATAGGCCTCTTTTTGTGCAAACGAGCCGAAATAGGATACCGGCTCCTGTTTTTGTGCAAACAAGCCGAAATAGGATGCCGGCTCCTGCGGAAAGGGAGATTCAAGACCTGGTTGCTGCGGATCAGCACCGTATGGGGAGGCATGGTCCTGTTTCCGGGTCTCCTCCCGAATACGGGCTATCAAGTCGTCGAGATCCAAAGGCTTAAGGTCTGGGGGATGCGCTGTGTTCATTGCTGGGTAGTGGTAAATTTTTAACCTAGGTATCAGGTCCCGGATGATTACGTGGAATTCTTTTGAAAAGTTGGGGCTGGTATGCGTACCATCGTTGGAGCGTCTGGAAGGGCGTTTTGTGGTGCAAGTTCTTCTGTGGGATGTGGTCATTATACAGGTAGGCGAAGGCCCCGGCCGCGCCATCGAAACGGACCGCCATGGCGCCGAAGGTGCCGGTAGCTACCGCCTGCTCCGCGGCCGCCGTTTCCCGGCTGCTCACATCGCCGATGCTTAACCCCGAGGGATCGCCCCAGGTACCCATGGCGTCATTCAGGTTGGCCGGGATGGTGGCGAAGGCCTCCCCAATACGCCCCATAGGCTGAATCCGGCCTCTCCCTCGGCAATTTCTCCGGCTGCAGCGGCTTCTGTCTCAGCCATAGCCGTGTACATGAAATCCAGATGCCGACTACCGCCTCCTTGGCCAGCACGCCGGTGAAGATGCCCGCCGCCGCGGGCCAGTTTTCCTCCGGCGAGGCCACGCGCCAGGTCGTCGCCTGCGAGCGATTCGATTTCGCTGGGATTGTTTTCGATAACGATTTGCATTTGTATTTGCATTTGTATTTATATTGAGGTACTTTAGTCGCCGACCCCATGATTGCGAGCTATTTTTGCCTGCGGATGTGGGCTCGTGGAGATACCTGGTATGCATAGACTCCTATTCGAAGTGGAACAGTCACCCCCACGTTTGGCGGTATACGACGCTGACAACCAGCGGTTGTTGGTAGAGGTGGAGGGGGAGGCCTGTACGCAGCTGTTGGCGTTACAGGGCGGTAGTGCGGACGATCCACAGCAGACTGCGGAAGAGGTGATATCCGCCCTGGATGCAGTGTGGAAGGGTGGAAAAGAAGCAACATTATCCGAGTCGCAGCACCCGGACGATGAGCCGCCATCCAAGCCCGGCAGACGTAAGCTCTGGGACCTGCCCGGCAAGTTTCACTGCCAGATCATCGGCACCTGCCTGGAGGTAAGCGAGTTGCGGCGTATCGCCGCCAAGGGTGGGCACAGCTCTGAGCAACCCATAAGCGATTATGGTGTGCACTCGAGTTTTGTCGCCGCGGCCGAGGGGAAGAATTCCCTCTCTATCGGTGCGCACAAGGCATTGGAGAAGAAATATGCCACTCATGTCCGGCACTTTACCAAGGCCAAGGAGGAAGCCGCCGTCATCGCGATGTGGCAGACGGCTCTGGCCGAGGGCCAAGCCCCCGGAGCCTTCTGGGCGCTCATGACCCATCCCAAGAGTGGGGAGCGGGCAATCTCCCTCGCCTATGAAGACATGCACATGCTGTCCCACCAGATTGGCACCGGCCGCCATGTGGACCTCGAGGCGCTGACCGAGGTCCGGGGCGAATTGCGCGCCTTACGCGCACGTTATGAGGAGACGGTGCGCCGCACTCACCTACAGCTGGAAGACAAGGCGCGTCGCATCCAGGTCTTACAGGAGCGCCTGTCCGAGACCGAGGGGTTGCGAGCCGGTTTGGACGATGCCCAGACCCGGCTGCGGACGCTGGAGTCCGGGCAGGAGCTGGCGGACCTGCGACAGCGGGTCGAGCGGCTGGAGCCGGCCTTGGCGGATGCCGACCACCGCCATGCCCAGGCCCGGGTACAGATCCGAGAGTGGCAGGAGCGGTATCACGGCCTGGAGACACGAACCCGGCAGTTGGAGGTCGCACTGGCAGAGCGATCGGCCGAATGCCTGGCTATGGAGAACCTGCTGCTGCGCGAGATTGCCCCCGATTGTGAGGATTGCGACTCCGCATCGTGCGCGAATTGTCCCGATCTCGCCGAGCGGCAAATCCTCTGCATCGGCGGACGCAGCAATCTGGCCGAACACTACCGGGCGCTGGTGGACCGCTTCAACGGGCGTTTCATGCACCACGACGGGGGAATGGAAGACAACCGAAGGCGCCTGGACGCCATGCTGGCTACCGCGGACGCGGTGGTTTGCCCCACCGATTGCGTCAGCCACAACGCCTATAGCCGGGCGAAACGCCTGTGCAAACGCCAGGGGAAGCCTTGCATTTTGCTGCCCAGTTCCGGCATCTCCTCCTTTGCCCGGGCCTTGGAACAGGTGGCGGGCCGGGAATATCAGGAACAGCCGGCACATTAGCCATGTAGTTGGGAGAATGAAACATGAAACCGAGCTATTTCCGGTTCCTGGCAGTACCCGTCTTTATCGCAACGCTACCGGCACAGGCGGTAGACTTGAGCAAGCAGCTGTCAATCAACGGTATTCTGGCGGCTACCGGGCAGTGTCAAAGTGTCTCCGCCCGCTTGCCCTCCGAGGGCGACGGGATGCCCTTGGATGGGTTCGATAACGAATGCCGTGGCGGCATGCCTATCCAGTTCGAGATCAGCTACCGCCCCAGCGACGCCCACGAGTTCTTCGCCAAGGTCGGGTTTGCGGCGGACAATGGTCTGAACCAGGTATCGCCCTGGAACCTTGCGCCTTGGGCGGCGGATCTGGAGGACGACCTGGAGAACATCAACGGGCGCAATCGTGATTACCTCCTCACCGCCTGGTACAAATACACCCATGCCTTCGGAGGCGGGAACACCCTGGGCGCATCCATCGGCATTATCGATTCCACCGACTATATCGACGGCAACCAGTACGCCAACGACGAGTTCACTCAGTTCATGAATGAGGTCTTCGTGAACTCGGGCAGCTATAACCTGGGCTCTTACGATACCGGCGCCGCCTTGGAATTGGGATACGGGGACTGGAGGCTCACCGGCTTAGGGATGAACATCGGCGAGAATGATGACGGCAGCAACTACAACTTTTGGGGCCTCGAGATCGGATACCATCCCGAGACCGCCATGGGCGAGGGTAACTATCGCTTTACCCTCACGGGGACTTCCTCTGAATTTCTCGATCCGGCCGGCAAGAAACAAGAGCGTCTTCTCGGCTATGGCCTGTCGTTCGACCAGGCATTCGGCGAGGTCGTCGGCGCCTTCCTGCGGGTTTCCCGGCAGCAGGATGACGCCGCCGTGGACTACAAGTCCCTGTATTCGGGTGGCTTCAACCTCGACGGCAGCGGTTGGAACCGAGACGACGACAACATCGGCATCGGCTATGCCTATCTCGACGGCGGCAATCAGAGCATCGATCAGAGTCAGGTCTTTGAGGCTTACTACCGCGCGGTCCTCAACGAACATGCGGCCATCACCGCCGATGTCCAGTACATGAAAGACGAGCTCCTCAAGACCGATCCCCGCCAGGACGATCCGGACGGTTGGATCTTTGGTTTGCGTCTGACCGCGGAGTTCTGATCGTAGACGATTAGGATTTAAAAAGGTCCGTACAGCGAACTCTCGGGGAACTTGTCATTCCGAGCGGAGCGAGGAATCTTAAGATCCCTCGCTCCGGTCGGGATGACAGTGTGTTGTGGCCATTTCACAGATGAAAAATGGCCGTTCAGGCTGGTTTAGATTTAAGGGGACCTTGAAAAATCCCATACTCAATGCTTTTCACGACGACAGCCGCAAGGTGTGATTTTGGAACGCCTTAACTATCATACGGTTACGCACGTGAACATGGCAGGACATCCCTGCTCCACAAAAATATTTTGAATTTTTCAAGGTGCCCTTAAGTGTCAACACGCCCTAGGCCCAGAGATTTCCCAAGGAGAATCCAACCGCCTCGAACGGCGGTTGGCGGACCTCGTCATCTCCCTTCAATATCGTCAACAAGCGCCAATGTCGGTCGTCCTGTAATGAATACACTTCCAGGGTATGGGTGTCCGGGTCTACCAGCCACAGGTGAGCTGCCCCTTCGCGGGCGTAGCGGGGCATCTTGAGCGCCCGGTCAGTGCGCTTGGTGGCAGGAGACAGGATCTCGCACACCCAATCGGGCACCAGCTCGAACCAGGCACTGTCCGGTAGGACCGGAAGCCGCTCGCGGCGCCAACCGGCCATATCCGGAACCAGGATATCGCCGGCCAGATGGATTTCCGGCTCGTCGATAATCCACCAACCGCCCGGACCATTCCGGCCCCCGTCGAATGGACCGCCAACCAGATAGCCCAACGCGGAATAGGCCCTGGCATGCCGGGGTGCCGGTCTCGGATGGCTATATAACTCACCGCCGATTATCTCCCCCACCCGATGCTCCGGCAGGGCGAGGATATCTTCGTAGCCGGCGTTGCGGTAAGCGGGTTCAGCCATCGAGGGTACCTTTAAGCTGTGCTGAGGTGATTGTTAAAGAACATACCATCGTATCTGT
This sequence comes from Candidatus Thiosymbion oneisti, assembly GCF_900092655.1. Classification (GTDB taxonomy): domain Bacteria; phylum Pseudomonadota; class Gammaproteobacteria; order Chromatiales; family Chromatiaceae; genus Thiosymbion; species Thiosymbion oneisti. The sequence goes on along the minus strand of NZ_FLUY01001430.1, from coordinate 1,159 downwards.
CTTTCCGCCTGCCTTCTGCGTTGCGGCAACAGCGACATCCGACTCCATACCTGTCGTCCGCCTTGAAGACGCGGGAAAATCCTGCCCAAAGGGTATATCCTTGAAGATCGCATCTCAGCCGTCACACCAGGTAGGGGTGAGTGATACCGTGAGGGGGTCGGGGTTGCAGAACGAACAACTCAGGAAGGCAGGGCTCAAGATCACTTTACCCCGCGTAAAGATCCTGGCTCTACTGGAACGGAGCGACAAACGCCACGTCAGCGCCGAGGATGTGTATAAGATGCTGCTGGAGAACGGCGAGGAAATCGGGCTGGCCACGGTTTACCGGGTGCTGACTCAGTTCGAGTCGGCCGGACTGGTGTGCAGGCACAACTTCGAAGGCGGCCAATCCATATTCGAGCTCGACTGCGGCAAACACCATGACCACCTGGTCTGCGCGAAGTGCGGGAAGATCGTGGAGTTCGTCGATGAGATCATCGAAAAACGTCAGAATGCCGTCGCAAAACGACATGGATTCGTCATTCAGGACCATTCCCTCGTCATCTATGGCGTCTGCGACAACCCCGGTTGCCGAGAATAATCGCGGCCCGGATGTCCTACAGGAAACAACCCACTGAGGATGGCCGCTGTTTAGCCCCAGGATCGAAACCGGCAGCATGTTCAATTGTGTTTTTAGCTTGGATAAGGGCAATGGCTAAACCAGACTGGCAGGTTTTTCAGCTGACTGAATTGGTGGGGGCAATCGATCGCAGCACGGTCGATTTTCACGAGTTCCTGCGGACCCCATCGATGAGCTGTGCGATTTATCATCTACCCGCCGGTTCCAAGGATATGCAGACACCCCACGACGAAGATGAGCTCTATTTGGTGGTTGCAGGTCGGGGCCGCCTGCGGGTGAACGGTGCGGAGCACCCCATCGTCAAAGACACCCTGATGTATGTTCGGGCCTCCTGCGATCACGCCTTCTTCGACATCGAGGAAGACCTTACCGTCCTGGCATTCTTCGGATCGGCGGTTAATTCTACTTTGTCATCTCTAGCTCTCTGAATCAGCTTCATCTTTATATACTGCCACACAGCACAATCCGAGCTTTTGAATTTCCCCCTCACCCCCGCCCTCTCCCGGAGGGAGAGGGAGTGAAATGCGCAGATTATGCCGT
>NZ_FLUY01001429.1 GCF_900092655.1 Candidatus Thiosymbion oneisti | reverse complement strand
GACCACTCGAAGCACACTCGAAATTGGTTATTGATCCGAATGCTGTGCTGGCCTGCACGATTTCCCACAAGAGCCTCCAATCTGTTTCCTGGCGGGACTTGACAGTTAGGCGAATGAGCCGTGAAAAACGACCCATCAATTGAGCCTGGCCCCTTATCTGGTTAGCCTGGTTGGGTTCTATAGTTTTTTAATTTCTTCTATTGAAAGTCGAGTATATTTCACAATTTTATCTATTGATTCTCCATCTGTTTTCATGGCCTTTGCCATTTCAATAACTCTTTCCTTTTCCTTCTTCTCCCCTTCTTTTAATCCCTCTTCTTTCCCAATTTTCTCCCCAAGCTGAAGCCCTTCCTCCTTACCCTCCTTTAAACCTTCTTCTTTACCCTCATTCCTGATCCGCTTCTTGACTTTATAAGGCAAAATCCAGCGTTCGCTTGCCTGGAGTTTCTTGAAGATACCCGACTCGACAAAGCTATGATAGGTTTCTTCGCTGATGATTAAATGATCGATCACTTCGATTTTAAGAAATTTGCCCGCCTGAATAAAATGGTCGGTGAGGTCCTGATCTTCGTAGGAAGGCGTCACATTCGCGCCGGGATGGTTATGGACCATAATAACCTGAACGGCGAGCTTGTAAATCGCCATTCGGAAGGCTTCTCTGGGGTTGATGCCCGCCATGTTGGAAGAACCCAGAGCAACCAACTCGATATAGAGGATCTTGTTGGCTTGATTCAAACCCACCATCCAGAAGTGTTCCTGACCTTGCCCGATTTTATTCTCTCTACGGAGAATCTGGCGCATGATCAGATAAATGTCTTCCGCACTATTTACGGTGATTTTTTGTTGTTTGCTTAGTTTGACTTCCATTGCATTGCCTTGTTAGCTATATTTTCTTTCTCGCCCTTCTCTTATTACATCTACAATCTCAGACGAACTTATACCAAGATTTACTCCTTCAATATCGAGGGGTGACTTTTTTGAAATGGCTGGTTTGATGAAAAATGCTTCTCCATCTCTTTTTTTAATACAAACAGACCCCTCTCTTTTAGCTTCTTCTAAGATTGCGGCAAAGTGTTGACGTGCTTCTCTAAAACTGTATTCTCTCATTATTCTAACTCCAACAACTGAATACCTATCTTTTGTACTGCAACGCTTAATCCTTTATCCAATGTGAGCAAGGGTGTACTTGTTTGTTGAGCACATTGGATTAGATATGCATCATAGGCATATATATTGAGTGCATATGATATCTCAATTGTTTGCGCAAGTGGAACATCTATGAATTTAATTGGTATTTCCCGATATGCTGCAAGCGCCAACTTTGCTTGATCAATGGTTATTTGTTCTCTTTTGAACATAGCTGAAAATGCATTGCCAATTTCCCAGTGAACAGATATTGGCGAGCAAAGTGAGCAACCTTCTGTTATTTCAATGATTTTTATTTTTGGTTCTTCATTGCCGATAACAGCAATTAAAGCTGATGTATCAATCGTAATATTCATTGTCATGCATTCGACGGGGAACGGATAACCCAATCCTCACAGCGGACTCCACCCACTTAAACCTTATCATGCCGCTTGTTTGGCTACAAACACCGTTCGCGCAGTTTGGATGCCACGCAGATACTTGGCCTGACGACGAGCGCAGAGATCCGCGAGCGACGCCGGTGCACCGACCGCCGTTCTGAACGCCTTGAGAAGATATTCAGAATAGCCGATAAACTGCTCCCCATCGATGTCCAGTCGCGCGAGGATCTTGGGTTCTTGCGCCTGGATATAACCAGGCTTATCCGCACGTAACGCCCGGCCTGTCCAATCCACCAACTCCAGATAGTCCTCGAAGGCAAAGGGCACCGCCCAGGGGGTCTGTGCGGTGGCATCGAAAGGCATCAGAATCAATGGGGTCAGGTCTTGATCCGTGACTCTTGATCGAGTAGATTCACGCCATGGCCAGGCCGCTACGTATCGAGTTTGCCGGTGCTCTTTACCACATCACCTCGCGCGGGGATAGGCGGGACGCTATTTTCTTGGAAGACGGCGATCGGGAGCTGTGGCTGGATGGCTTGGGGCAGGTCTGCAAACGCTTCAACTGGGTTGTTCACGCCTACTGTCAGATGGGGAACCATTATCATCTGCTTGCCGAAACCCCCGACAGCAACCTTTCCGCAGGGATGCGCCAGTTAAACGGCGTGTATACCCAACGCTTCAACCGCATCCATCGTCGGGTGGGGCATCTCTTTCAGGGTCGATATAAGGCCATCCTGGTGCAAAAAGATGCCTATCTTCTGGAGCTATCCCGCTACATCGTTCTCAATCCGGTTTGCGCCCGCATGGTACGCACGGCCAGGGACTGGCCCTGGAGCAATTATCGGACTTACGGCCGGCATCAGCAAAGCGCCGGATTGGCTGGAGACCGACTGGATACTGGCCGCGTTCGCCGAGCGCGAGCAGGAGGCGCAGACAGCGTATCGGCGATTTGTCGCCGAGGGCACCAATCAGCCTTCCCCCTGGGAGGAACTCAAGAATCAGATCTATCTGGGCTCTGACGCCTTTGTGGATGAGATGCAGCGTAAATTGGATGGAAGCTGGCGCTTACGTGAAATCCCCAAAACCCAGCGGCGTCCGGTGGCCCGGCCATTAAGTTGGTATTTTGAGAAAGGCTCTTTATGGATTCCAGACTGGTTAGGATATTTTGCGCAAATTTGCCTTCTCAGCAAGCCAGAGGGGCGTCGTAT
>NZ_FLUY01001627.1 GCF_900092655.1 Candidatus Thiosymbion oneisti | reverse complement strand
GAGCGTTGCCGACAGCTGGTCATGGGGTCCGTAAGCCGTCTGAAAGACGGCGGTCCCAGCCGGCCCGGGACCGCCGACAT
>NZ_FLUY01001644.1 GCF_900092655.1 Candidatus Thiosymbion oneisti | reverse complement strand
TAGGGGGCGTTCTCAATTAACAGATTTTCTCTCGTTCCCACGCGCCGCGTGGGAACGCGGAAGCTCCGCGCCGCGGAGTGTCTCGGAAACTCGTAGTCGCTGCCGCATGGGCCTGATGTGCTTGATTTTCATGAGGATTCAGCTCAATTGAGAACGCCCCCTAGTGTCTAGTTTCATCAAAATTTTCCCGTCATCTCGGCCGAAGGGAGAGCCCGCAGGTCGGGTCAGGCCAGGGCGACGGAGGTGGCTGGCATATGGCGGATGGCACAAGCTTATCCGCCCTACGCGGGCTCCAGCGTGGGAGCCAGAGAGATAGGTTCCCGAACTCGAGAATGAAGAAGATCGGTAACGGATCCCTGGTGCTCGGCGTCATCATCGTCAACTACAATGCTGGCGATCTGCTTGCGGATTGCGTCCAGGCGGTGCTCGCCTCACCGATCGATTTGGAGGTATTCGTCAGTGACAACGGGTCTCGGGACGGGAGCCTGACTCGCCTTCGGAGGCACCAAGGGGGGGACCCGCGGCTGACCATCCTGGAGCACGGCTCCAATCTGGGTTTCGCGCAGGGCAATAACCTTGTCCTGGCCCACACGCGTGCGCCCTACCTGCTGATCCTGAATCCGGATTGCATCGTCGGTCCCGATTCCCTCGGGCAGCTGCTCGATTTCATGGACGCGACCCCGGATGCCGGAATGGCCGGCTGTATGATTCGTAATCCGGACGGAAGCGAGCAGCGGTCTGCCCGTCGTCGGATCCCGACGCCTCGGATCGGACTGACGCGTTTCCTCTACCTGGGGCGGTTTTTCCCGCAGCTTACTCGGAATGAGCGCCTGGACCTGATCGATGATCCTGTGCCTGAAGGGCCGGTCCCGGTAGAGGCGGTCTCCGGCGCCCTGATGCTGGTCCGCAGGTCGGCGCTCGAGGAGGTCGGCCCGCTCGACGAAGGCTATTTCCTGCACTGCGAAGATCTGGACTGGTTCATGCGTTTCCGGCGCGCGGGTTGGAAGCTCTATTTGGTGCCGAACGTGGCAGTGGTTCACCATCAGGGTAGCTGCAGCACCGGCCGGCCGATCGCGGTGGAATGGCACAAACACAAGGGCATGGTGCGCTTCTTCCGCAAATTCCAGTTGCGTGACTATCCGCTTCCCTTCGGCGTGCTCGTCGTGATCGGCATTTGGGCGCATTTCGGCCTGTTTCTTGCGGTTTATGGCCTGCGCCGTCTGGCAGGGCGGGGGCGAAAACGGTGATCTCTTCCGGGGGCGGTTGAGCTTTAACATAGACTATTTTGTTTCAGGTGGTTAGATAACCCAACTCGAATTTCCCAACGCCTGGAATCAGCCGTTCGCTAAATAGGGGCCTTGAAAAATTCAGTTTTTCAGCGCGCTTGATGAATAGTTGATGAAATACTGACGCACTGATGCCGAAAAGAGGACGTAAACGTGGGCCATTCCAGGATTGGGTTGGATCGGCACCGGAACGATCGCCGCGTCGATAATCTGCCCCTGCCTGGCCTCAAAGCCCTCAGCGGCCAGCAAGTCGTGAACACCCGCTCCAACAGTTCCAACGCCTTGAGGTGCTCACGAAAGCGCCACACCGGGGTGGCATCCGCAACTTCGTCCTCGATTAAGAGCACCTTTACAAGAATTTCATTATTTTTCCTGGAATCCTCAGTGTATCTGCTCCGTTTCTCATGCCGACCAGGCAAGTATTCATACACAAAGATCTTCTGTCTGGGCACCCCTGGCGGGTGCCCATCATCAACTCATTTTTGACTTGGCATCCATTCTAATGGGAGCCTTATGGATCCATCCATCGGACCTGCCCCGCTATGAAAAACAAGCGAGACATCCTGGTTACCAGCGCCCTGCCCTACGCCAACGGCCCCATCCACGTCGGCCACCTGGTGGAATACGTTCAGACGGACATCTGGGTCCGCTTCCAGAAGATGCGCGGGCATCGCTGCTATTACGTCTGTGCCGACGACGCCCACGGCACGCCCATCATGCTGCGCGCCCGCCAGGACCGCATCGGGCCCGAGGAGCTGATCGCGCGGGTGGCGGAGGAACACAGAGCGGACTTCGCGGACTTCCGCATCGGCTTCGACAACTACCATTCGACCCACTCGCCGGAGAACCGCCACTACGCCTGCCTGGTCTATGAACGCAACCGGGACCAGGGCCACATCGCCAGCCGCACCATCACCCAGGCCTACGACCCGGTGGAGGGGATGTTTTTGCCGGACCGCTTCATCACAGGCGAGTGCCCCAAGTGCGGGACCCCCGAGCAGTATGGGGACAACTGTGAGGCCTGCGGCGCCAGCTACTCTCCGTCCGAGCTCAAGAACCCCCGCTCCGCCATCTCCGGCGTCAAGCCGGAGGAGCGCGCGTCCGAACACTACTTCTTCCGGCTCGGGGATTTCGAGGCCCAACTCAAGCAGTGGACCCGCAGCGGCAGCTTGCAGAAAGAGGTCGCCAACAAGCTCGACGAGTGGTTCGAAGCGGGCCTCAAGGAATGGGACATCTCGCGCGACGCCCCCTACTTCGGATTCGAGATCCCAGACCACCCGGGCAAATTCTTTTATGTTTGGTTGGACGCCCCCATCGGCTACATGGCCAGCTTCCAAAACCTGTGCGATCGGACGGATGGTCTCGCCTTCGACGATTTCTGGGGCCCCGCCTCGAACGCCGAGATCTACCACTTTATCGGCAAGGACATCATTTACTTCCATGCCCTGTTCTGGCCGGCCATGTTGCACGGTGCGGGGTTCCGTATGCCGACGGCGATCTTCGCCCACGGCTTCCTGACGGTGGACGGGCAGAAGATGTCCAAGTCCCGCGGCACCTTCATCAAGGCCCGTACCTACCTGGACCACCTGAATCCGGAGTACCTACGCTACTACTTCGCCGCCAAGCTGGGTCCCGGCGTCGAGGACATCGACCTCAACCTGGAGGACTTCGCCCTGCGGGTCAACGCGGACCTGGTAGGCAAGGTGGTAAACATCGCCAGCCGCTGCGCCGGGTTTATCAATAAAGGCTTCGCTGGTCGGTTATCGCGGCACCTCGCCGAATCGGAGCTGTTCGCCGAGTTCGGGCACGCCGGCACTTCCATCGCCGAGGCCTACGAGCGCCGGGAGTTCAGCCGTGCCGCGCGCGAGATCATGGTCCTGGCCGACCGCGCCAATCGGTATATCGACGAGCAGGCCCCCTGGGTGGTGGCCAAAGCGGCGGACCGCACGCAGGAGTTGCAGGACATCTGCTCCGTGGGGCTGAACCTGTTCCGGGTCCTGATCGGTTACCTACGCCCCATTCTGCCCGCCACCGCACAGGCCGCGGAGGATTTCCTGCGCATACCGCCCCTGACCTGGGATGTGCTCTCCGAGCCGCTGGTAGACCACGAGATCAGCAAGTTCAAACCCCTGATGACCAGGGTCGAGCCCAAGCAGATCCGGACCATGGTGGAGGCGTCCAAAGCGGATCTTGCCGGTGCGGACACCGATGAGACCCACGCCCGCACGCCGCGCACCGAAGGGTATCTGGCCCGGGCCCCGATTGCGGATACCATCGAGTTCGACGATTTTGCCAAGATCGACCTGCGAGTCGCACGCATCGCCGCTGCGGACCATGTGGCGGGGGCCGACAAGCTGTTGCGACTCGTCCTCGATCTGGGCGGCGAGACCCGGACCATCTTGGCCGGCATCCGTGCCGCCTACGACCCCGCCGATCTGGTGGGCCGGCACACGGTCATGGTCGCTAACCTGGCCCCGCGCAAGATGCGCTTCGGAGTATCCGAAGGCATGGTCCTGGCCGCGGGACCCGGCGGCAAGGACCTCTTCATCCTGAGCCCGGACCAAGGCGCGGAACCGGGGATGAAAATCAAATAACCGGCGTTTCCCCAGTCAGCAAGGCATCCGAAGCAGCGGATCAGTCCACATGAATCAATCCGAATCGATCCTCGATCCGGCCACGCAACTCGCCGAGGCCCGCGCCCGGCGAGATAGCCTGGTGCAATCGCTACTCGCCATGAATGGGGGCAATCCCAATCTCTACGCCGCGATGGGCCGCAACGAAGGCTACGACAGCCTGCTCTGCGCCCTGCGTGGAGAACAGGCGGCCATAGAAACGCTGAGTCGGATTCAAGACTTGGATGCGAAGAAATGACGGGTTGTCGGACGCGTAGGGAGTGAGTCAGGACGAGCGCGTATAAATTGCTTACTGACTAGTACATCGTTTCAACAAAAATAGCATGTTAAAACCACTCCCTGTCATTTCGAGCGAAGCGAGAAATCCTTGTCCCGACGAAGGAGGGATCTTGTGACTTTGTGGTTGTATTATCGCTAAAGATCTCTCCCTTCGGTCGAGATGACAGAGACCAGTTTTACTATAAAATTATTGTGAAACAGGGTATTAGTGGAAGGGAGAATACTGTGACCCCGCGCCTCAAAGAGCTGGAAGACCTACTCTCTGGCTCCCACGCTCCAGCGTGGGAGCAAGTCCAAACGCTCCAGCGTCATGAAACCTTGGCCGCTGGAGCGGCCACACTTGCGTTCCCACGCTGGAGAGACTGTGAAAGAATTCGTTTTTCCCGGAAGTGGTGGGGTGAAGCCACCATATTTCATACTAAATTCGGTAGTGGCTAATGTATAAGTGATAACATGACCAACGGTACTGGCTACTATGTCCTCTCTCCCGCCGGGAGAGGGGTTGGGGAGAGGGGATCAAAAAGATGAATCGCTCTACTTTTTCACTTATAAGTTTACC
>NZ_FLUY01001428.1 GCF_900092655.1 Candidatus Thiosymbion oneisti | reverse complement strand
TGGCTCTTTATGGATTCCAGACTGGTTAGGATATTTTGCGCAAATTTGCCTTCTCAGCAAGCCAGAGGGGCGTCGTAT
>NZ_FLUY01001427.1 GCF_900092655.1 Candidatus Thiosymbion oneisti | reverse complement strand
CGCCGGGAGAGGGGTTGGGGAGAGGGGGTCAAAAAGATGAATCGCTCTACTTTTTCACTTATAGGTTTACCACTACCTTATGATGAAGACCTCACACGCAACTTGACACATCCCGGAATCGTTTGATCATCCAGGTTTCTGAGTCGAATCAAGCGCAAGCAAGGAATGCGAGTTCCTGCATTGCCGGTGGGAACCATTCGGGATCTACATGGAGCGAGGATCACATTGCCCCAACGAAGATGCAACCGTAACGAAGAATCGGCCTCTTTATCCCACAGGAGCTCACCCATGAACGAACACGCCATCAGTTGGTTCGCGATCCCTGTTACCGACCTGGAACGTGCAAGGACCTTCTACAGCACCCTGCTCGGTATCACAATGCCCGATCTTGTCACCCCGGCTGGGACCTGCGCAGTGTTCCCCCAGATGGAGACCGGCATCTCCGGCTCTTTGAATCCCTTTATGGGCTTTAAGCCAAGCGCCGACAGCGGCGTGACCATTTGGCTCGATGCGGGCGATGACCTACAGGTTCCACTCGATCGTGTTGCAGGGGCGGGCGGTAAAGTGCTGCAGCCCAAAGAACAGATCGGCGAGTTCGGCTACATCGCGATGATCCTCGACACCGAGGGGAACCGCATCGGCCTGCATTCACCGAACTAGGTCGTGTTGACATTTAGAAGGTCCGCACAGCAGACTCTACCTCAGACCCGTAGGGTGGGCTGTGCTCACCAGCTAGGCACGGTAGTGGTGGGCACAACCCACCCTACGGGTTACCCGCAAAATATGCAGAAGGGGATGAAATGTCAGCGGCATCTTTAGCGGACCACTGCTTCAGCGTCGAAAACCTGGTCGAGCTGGCTGTTGGTAGTCACCGCCAAGACCTGTTTCCGAACGGCATCATTCCCGACATCCAACCGGAAATACCGCTCCACCCTATCGGCTCCCTTCTGCTTGCGGATCAATTGTATCCGGTCGAACAAGGCCCAGTGCCGCTCCGCGAACCTGGCCAGGCCCACGGCCTTGGCGGCATTGTCCTTCAAACTCGGATCATGGGGCTCCAGAATATCGAACAGAAAACCCTTTGAATCCCGCCTCACCACCAGCAGATCGGGGAACATGGGTTTCATGTTTCCCGCCTCCTCGTAAGGAATCTCCAGCGACCAGGGCTTGCGGTCCAGATTCCTCAGCCAAGCGATAGCCGACGCATCAGCCAATTCCTCCTGCAACACCGCCTGCTCCCAGGCCCCGAGATCTGCCCGAAACCTGCCGTCCTCTTCGAGGAATAGGTGTTTGGCGTACTCGGCGGCCGTCGGGGAACGGCGGAAGTCGATAGTCTCCGGCAAGACCCACGGAATCGTCTGCGGAACGCTGGTAGCCAGGCGCAACCGCTGAAAATGCTGCCGCCGCTGCTCCTTCAGCTTGCCAATATCCCGCTTGTGCTGGGCATAGAGCGTATCGAATTGGCCCTCCGCAAAGGTCTCCAGGCGCTTCATCCCCGCGTGGTCCTGGGCCAGCACCACCGCCTCCACCTTCACCGCATCGGCGTCCCGATCCCCCCCTGTTTCGGACCGATAACGCCAGTAATCCATATGCAGCCCGTTGCCCAGTCGCCGCCCCGCTTGCTCAAAATGGCGGTCGATGTCGGCGGAAGCCGCCTCGATGCTGTACTCCCCCTCATCTTCCGCGACGCCGGCTCCATGCCCCACGGCAATGATTTTCAGATCGATGCCGGTAATCTGCTTGGCTCGTTCTTCGAGCGTCCCGGCATCCCGCAACCGCTGCACCTCCTCGACCATCTGCTCGACAATCCGCGTCTTCACCGTCCCTTGCGCGTCCGCGTCGATGCGGTCATGGGTCAACCCGCGCCCCAATCCCATCAAGCGGCGCAAGGCACTTTGCCTGCGCACGGCATTCACCCGGTAGGTCACCAGTTCGCCCAGTGCCTTAAATACCTCCTCCAGGCCCTCGCGGCGATACAGGGTCACCAACTCCCGGCTGGTGCCCGTTTCGGACGGCGGCACGTCTTCGACGTTCCTCAAATCCTCAATGACCGATTCCACCGTGGCCTGATCGTAATGGGGCAGGAACAAATGCACGTCGTTCAGCGCAGCATCGGCCTCCACCCGCCGCGCCAGCGGCGTCCGCACCATGCGCCCGAGCAGCTGGGCGATGTAGGTATGATCCTGCGCCCGGCGGAACGACATCATCACCTCGGCGCGGGGGCAGTCCCAACCCGTGGAGAGACTCATCTTGAACAGCACCACGCCGATGTTGCGCTCTTCCTCGATGCGGGAGGCCTCGATGCGTCGCACCCGGCGGCCATCCACATCCAGATCGCCGCTGTCATTGAAGGTGTGCGCCACCTCGCCTTCCCGCAGCCGGCGACCGATGGCGCTCTCCAGCGTCGCCAGGCTGGTACTCAGGTTGGTCCTGGTCAGCAGCTTGTCGCTGCCGTCCTCCACCTGAATCACCAGGATCGGCCACACGATCTCTTCATGCTGTTTTTGGCAATAGGCCGACCAACCCTTTTCGATGGTCTGCCAGCGGTGCGCCGCCTCGGCCAACAGCGTCATTTCCGCCTGACTGGCCGCATCCGGGTAATGGATCAGGATGCGGTCCTTGAGCAGCCCCGATTCCCGCACCTTCTCGGCCTCGATATAGACCTTGCGCACCGTGTGCGTGGTGCCCGCCAGCAACTCCTCGAACCGGCGCGGCGTGGCGGAGACCCCGATCACCTGCGGCATCCGGCACAGGCCATCCTCCGGGCTGCCCAGCAGGAACCGTTGCAGAATCGTCCGCGCCTTCTCCGCCGCCTTACCGCCGCGCATCCCCCGGTGGGCCTCATCGATCACTACATAGAAACGGTCCGGCACGGCCTGGGCGGTCTTGGTCAGAGTCTCCCAGATGCTGTGCTGCCGCCCGTCCCCCGTGCGCGTCAGCAGCTTCTCGCTGCCGAGCTTCTGGGTGTTCATGAAATAGATGTGGCCGCCCGCCAGCCGTTCGGCGTCGAAGCCGGCATCGATGGTCCTCAACATGCTCACCCGGTTTACCCGGTCCGATTTGCCCTCGATCTTCAGCCGGGTCTGCTCATTCAGTTCCGGCATATCCGAAATCCACAGGATGGCCGCGTCGGGCTGGGGATCGAATCCCGGCTCGCCGAAGAAGATGTCCTCGAACAGGGCCGTCATAACGATAGTCTTGCCCGCCCCCGTGGGCGCGGAAAAAGAGACCGCCTGGGGGTTATCGACCGCCGCCAGCCGCCGGGCCGTCGTCAGCTTGGTGCGCAATTGTTCCAGCGCATCTTCCTGGAAATCAAACAGTCCGACCTTCATGGCATATACCTGTCGATGTCCAAGGCGCCGTGAAATACCCCAAGCACATCGACCCGCATACCGTCTCTCCGGTACAAATAAGCGATGCGATAGTGCCCATAGAGAAGAATGCGCACTTCTCCCTCCGGGGTTTCCCGATAGCGGTAACCCATCTCGGGGAACACCGTCAACAGTTTTGCTTTATCATCAATCCCGAGGAGCACTCGTTCCGCGGCGGCGGGATTATCTCGCGCGATGTATGCATGAATCTCTTGCAACCAGCGCTTTGCCTCTTCGGTTCAATTCAATTGCACCATTGTTTTATTTGTTCACTCATCTCTTCACTATCGATAACGCGGTTTGCCCGGACATCGTCCAGGCCGCGTTCGACCATGCGATCGAAGGCCAATTCCCGGATTATTTCCTCGTAAGAGACATCCTCCGGCTGAGTCTCCAGCACCTCGCGCACTAATTCCTTAGCCGTAGACATGATTTTTCCTCTCGTCAGGTTGATGAGAACAGGGGTATTGCCTGACATTGAACACCGAATTTGGGCACGGACCATCCCAAGATGCGTTCGCCACTGGCCGGGCGTCCATTGATGCGGTTCGCGCCTCCTCATGATGCCATCCTGTAAGACCTACCGCGCTCACCGCATCCTACGAGGCCTCAGGCGGCTTGCCGTTCGGTGGAGATCCGGATTCACCCTGCGGCGGTGATCCGCTGAAATGCCAGCTCCCGCATATCCGCCTGAACCGATGCATGTTCGATCGTCATACCGAGTACATTGCCCTGTGCATCCAGGTCGATGTAGAGATTCTCGCTGATCTCGCGGGTCTCGGATACGGGGTGGTCGGACAACTCCATGTGCGCCGTATCCGTGTCTTCGAAATACTTGATCTTCATTTCATGGCTCCTGAAAGTCCCGGTCGAAAAAGGCGTTATGGACGGTCTCGCCATCTTCGAGCAGGACGATGCGCAGATATTTTTCCACCTCCGCAATATAACCCCACTTGCGAATCCGGCCATCCTTTTGAACCTGGGTAGCCAATGGCCGGCGATCTACCGCCTCGATCCACGCCAGCTCGATTCCTGCCCGGTCGGGCCGTTGACGGGTGTAGAGAAAATATCGGGTGAACTTCATGTCCCATCCCCGCCCTTGTTGATGACAAAGTTCTCCAGATAATCCCGGTAGAGCTGGATCAGATTCGGAACCTGCAACTGGCCCGCCATCTCCTGGAAGGCCTCCTCCGAATCCGTCACCAGAAACACATGGGTCAGATCCTCCCGACCTTCCAACTCGGCGGCAAAATCCGCGAACCGGGTTTCATCCACCAGCACGGCGAAGGGATTCCGTTCCGGGATCAGCATAGCCGGAAGCGGCTGGTTTGCCGGTAGCTCCGGGCGTGGCCCAATGGCCCCGGCCCGCAGCCAGAGCAGGGGCAGAATCTCCCGGAACTGGCGGCCCAGGGCCACATGGTCCTGGTCCAGGAAATCGAGCCGGAAATACTCCAGATTGGCGGCAAAGCCCTCCCGCATCGGGCGCTTTTCTTCCTCGGTAACGATGACTGGCCCGAGCAGATCATGGATGCGCACCTTCAAATCATCGAAGGTCGCCTTGCCGGCGGTAACCATGTAGAGATCGGTGATGTGTTCCTGATCCTCCAACGCCTCCAGCCAGGCATCGGCCTGCGACTCGTCGAACAGGATAGAGGCCGGGTGCTTCTCGGAGACCACGAATGCGGAATCCTTCTTGACCTCCGATTGCGGGATGCCGTCGATCAGGGCCACCAACTGTTTCTTCTTGGCGGCGGTATTCAAATCTTCGATGGAAGTGAAACCGATTTGCTGGAATTTGCGGGGCTTCTCCCTTTCTACGGTCTTGCTTGTGAGATATTCGCCGTCCAGTTCCGAGCCATCATCCCGTTTACCAAGAATCGTGTATTTGGAACGGGGCCAGGTGACAGATTGGCAGATGCCGTGTTGTTCCCAATTGGATTCACCAGGCTGATGACCTTGGTGTTTGAGCGATCTCGCCTCTTCATCGGAGACTTCATTGTTCGTAATGAGGATGCAGCGACGTTGACCACCATCCAAAGCGTTCAATAGATTTACGGCATGAAGCGTTGTCCCGGAACCAGCAAAGAAGTCGACAACGACACCATTTTCACGATCACGCAATACCGTGGCCAAAGAGTCTTTGACCGCATAAAGCGATTTCGGAAAAGAAAAGCTAGCTTCACTGCCAAGGATGTTTCGGAGCAAGCTCGATCCGTAATTACCAGAATCGTGCAATGGACGGTGCCACACGGTCTTGACATTTCTCTGTTGTGATTCCGTGTACTCAACATCGACTGCGCCTGACTCAGGGTCTCGAGCGATAACCTGGATTACGCCTTCATCAATCTGTCGGCGAGCCTTTTTGCCAAGGTATAGGATCGTCCATGTCTTCCTTCTTTCATCGTAGCCGCCAAGCTTAACGAAACCCTGCTCAACGAGTGTGCGCAGGGTCGGTGGACTCACCCGCCAGTTACCCAGAGAACCATCCTTACGCAGCGGCCATGCGACCGTTTTATCCAGCCCTTCCAGATCTGGGGTTTCATCCAACGGCAACGGATCACCGACATCTGTAATCCTTCTTTTCTCCGGATCGATGAAAATGGGGAAAAACAACAAATGCCGGTCTTGCCGCCTTGAATTCGTACCTCCCCGCAATAACCGCTCCCATCTCGGCTTAGTGAATCTGGCTCCTTCCCGTTCCGGCGAAAGAAGATCGTCAGGGGCAGCCGGCAAATAGGCTTCGGGTATAAAGGTAAAAAAGGCATATTCCTCGGAGCGCGACAGACGACCTTGGGCTACACCTTTTTGATTGATCACGATAGTAGCCATCTGGCGATTGCATTCTGAAAAGACCTGCTCAAGAAGCATCCCGAGATGATGTACTTCGTGCTCGTCGATAGTGACGATCAAGACACCAGTCTTCGGATTCAAAAGCCGCTTTGCGAGCGTCAGCCTTCTACGCATAAAGGTCAACCATTTGCTATGCCTCCAGTTGTCATTGGCATCCACATAATCATTGTTGTATTTCCAATCCCTCGCCCCGGTGTTATACGGCGGATCGATATAGATGCAATCCACCTGCCCGGCATAGAGATATTCCAGCAATTGCAGGGCGTGGTAGTTGTCCGCCTCGATCAGAGTATGCCAGGGGACATCCTCCGGCCCGTTCCGCACCTTGTCCACCGGCGTCAGGGCCGGAAAGATCGGCTCCCCGAACCGGCGCGCCACCACCAGATCATCCACCGGAATCCGGCGCGTCTCGCCGCTGCCCATGTTGCGGCAATGGGCCTCGCCGTCGCGGACGAATAGCACGCGCCACAGGTCTATTAGTGGTCCATCCCGCAAGGCCACTTTGCTGTGCCTGCGTATCTTGGCGCTGTAGATCGGAGTCAGTTCCGGTAAATGATCTTCGAACACCAGGCCGAACTTCTTCTCCTTGGTGATGCGGCGCAGCTCCACCGCCAGGCGCTCGCGCAACGCCTTGTCCTCGATCTGGGCAATCAGGTCGTCAATCGCCGCCACGGTTCGGCTCCTTGCTGGTTCCGTAGTTGTTCATGCTTAGTAACGATTCAAAAAAGAGAACCCAGAGAAAGAAACGCTAAGGCGCCAGGACGCCAAGGCGCAAAGGTTCTTTCTCTTTGCGTCATTGCGCCTTGGCGTCTTGGCGTTGTTTCTCATCTCTGTGCTCTCTGTGCTCTCTGTGTTCTCTGTGGTGAATCGGATGGGCATGCAGAGCACTGCGAAATCGACACCCTATTCAAGAGCTTGTCTCCCAATGGTAGTGACTCAGTTCGCGAAAAATCGGAAATTGCGAAAAAACGCAAGGACGCCAAGACGCAAAGAAAGAACAAAGAATCTTTGCGTCTTGGCGCCATTGCG
>NZ_FLUY01000518.1 GCF_900092655.1 Candidatus Thiosymbion oneisti | reverse complement strand
AAGTGGCCCTCGGCGGACTCAACCGCCGACTGAAGATAATCCATCTGGAAGATGGAGGTTTGTACCTCGATCCGCCTTCGGCGGACTGAAGTTTTTGG
>NZ_FLUY01001425.1 GCF_900092655.1 Candidatus Thiosymbion oneisti | reverse complement strand
AGCCTCAAAGCCCCTCTCCCGGCGGGAGAGGGGTTGGGGAGAGGGCGAACGAAAACAGGGATCAACCAATCACAAACGGCGCCGGTGACGCTTAACTTA
>NZ_FLUY01000555.1 GCF_900092655.1 Candidatus Thiosymbion oneisti | reverse complement strand
CGTTGCCGCCAGCTGGTGATGGGGTCCGTAAGCCGTCTGAAAGACGGCGGTCCCAGCCGGACTCGCATCCCCGGAACCGCCGACATGTTGTCGGTTCCTGGGACCGCCGACATTCTGTCGGCTCCCGGGACTACCGATATTTCGTTGGCCCTT
>NZ_FLUY01000776.1 GCF_900092655.1 Candidatus Thiosymbion oneisti | reverse complement strand
TTGGGGAGAGGGCGAACGAAAACAGGGATCAACCAATCACAAACGGCGCCGGTGACGCTTAACTTAATGGCATTGAGC
>NZ_FLUY01001421.1 GCF_900092655.1 Candidatus Thiosymbion oneisti | reverse complement strand
CAGGGCTTCCTGAGCTCGGGCTGTGCCTTGCTTGTATCGTCTCGCCATAAAGGTCTGCCGATTGGATCTGGCTCGACCGCTGGTTTACCCTTTACTACCACCAACGGCGAATTCTTTCACA
>NZ_FLUY01000435.1 GCF_900092655.1 Candidatus Thiosymbion oneisti | reverse complement strand
TGGTCGCCGTCATGGATACGATAATCCCGCACATCCCGCACGCCGCATAACAGAACCGTCTGGGGAAAGGCCTGGGGGCGATCCGGGTAACCGGCCCGGATCTGGCGCAGCAGGGAGATCAGGGTATCTCCCACCAGGCTATCCACCTCGTCCAGGAGTAAAACCAGGGGGTTTTCGAGCCGTCGACACCAGCGACGCAGCCCTTCCCGAAGCAGACTGCCGGCGGCCTGAGTGGTAAGGATTTCCCGGGCAATTTCCGGCAGAAGCCGATCGGCCAGGTATTCATCGGCACCGGCCACCAAAGCATCCAGGATAATCCGCATTCCCGACGCCATGTCTCCCCGCGCCGCCTGGGCCGGCTCCAGGTTCACATAGAGGGCCGTGTAATCCGCTTCCGCGTTGAGCTGCTCCATCAAGGCCAGCAGACAGCTGGTCTTGCCGGTCTGGCGTGGGGCGTGGAGGACGAAATAACGCTTCTCCCCGATCAAACGCCGAATATCATCCATATCCCAACGTGATAATGCAGGGATCGTGTAATGTTCGTCCGGCCTTGTAGGGCCTGCGGTATTGAAGGTCTTCATGGAGCCTCCTGCGGGTACGACTTCTGACGGTCAGGAACCGGCAATCTACTCATGGTATTCCTGCTCGATATTGATGGCCCACAGGTCGTGGTGTTCGCCGAACAGGAGCATGCGGACGGCATACATCGCGGTCAGCATGGAATGGTCCATGTTGTTGTAACGATGGAGACCGTTGCGGCCCACGGTGCGCAGGTTTTCCAGCCCAGTGCAAAAATCCCGCACCCTGGAAATAGCGGCCATATAGCTGCTGTCGTAGACAGGATAGGCATCGGCGATGCGATAGACCTGACCGTCGATTACCTGGCCGGCCGGTAGCAGGCCGATG
>NZ_FLUY01001418.1 GCF_900092655.1 Candidatus Thiosymbion oneisti | reverse complement strand
TAGGCATCGGCGATGCGATAGACCTGACCGTCGATTACCTGGCCGGCCGGTAGCAGGCCGATGGTCTCGAGCTCGCGGCCGGCCAGGGCGATCAGCTCGGTATCGTCCATGCACCAAAGTTCATCACCCTCATTGCAGAAGTACTCGAGACCCAGGCCGGACTTGGTCTCGTCTGCTACCATAGCCTTGCTCCAGTTCGTGTAATTCTGGATGCGGGCCACCTGGACCCCAGGTTCGTGCACATAGATCCAGTTGTCGGGGAACAGGTCGGCCCCATCCACGATCAGGCACACGGTAAGAAACCCCCGGTGCTTGAGGTTCCCGGCAGCCGCCAGCACCGGCGGCGGTGGCGGCGGGTCTAGTTTTCCTACCAGCTCGGACAGCGGCATGCTGGATACGAACAGCTCGGCGGCGATCGAATACTCACGTTCCCCTTCGCGCACCACAATCCTGTCGATGTGCATCCTGTTCCTATGCACACGAATCACATCCGTATTCATGCGCACCTCTCCGCCCCCGCCGTGGATCCGCCGACGTGCCGCCTCCCACATCATGCCCGGACCGAAGCGCGGATAGTGAAACTGGTCGATGAGCGTGGTGACCCTGGTGCCGGTCTTGCGGACCAGGTTCTTTATTACCACCCCCAGCGACAGCCCCCGGATCCGTTGCGCCGCCCATTCGGCGCGCAGCTCGTTACAGGGGATACCCCAGACCTTTTCCGTGTAGGTCTTGAAAAAGTGCTCGAACAGACACTTGCCGAAGGCATTGGTCACCCAGTGTTCGAAGGTCGTCACCTGCCGGTAGGGTAGCAACTGCCAGCGCAGGTAGCTGGCCAGGATCCTGATGCTTTCCCACGGTCCCAGGCCCATCAGGGCATCCCACAACCGCGGTGGATAGGCGAAGAACTTATGTCGGTAGAAGATCCTCGAAAGCCGCGATCGCAACAGGAAATCCTCGCCGAGCAGGTCTTGCCACATCCCCTTGACGTAATCCGACTTGGTAAAAAAACGGTGTCCCCCCATGTCGAAACTGAACCCTTGGTAGGACTCCGTGCGGGCGATCCCGCCGACGATCGAGTCCTTTTCCAGCACCAGGGGGACGTGACCGTGCCGGAGGAACTCCAGGGCCGCCGCCAGTCCCGCCGGCCCGGCGCCGATGACGATGCAGTCGGGTGACCGGCCGGTGTCCGGGACTGGTTTATCTTCGGCCTTGTCTACCATTGGCTCACACGGACACACCGCCGTTACCGGGGCGATGGCCGTACCCGGAGACGGGCCTTCAATCTCTGCCATCCACAGCCGATGGCACCCAGGATAAACCCCAAACCACTGTTGAAGTGATAGAACCAGTGCAGGGGAACGGCGGCCAGCGCCCGCGCCCAACCCCGTCGGGTACGCAGGAAGCGGAAGAAATCGAGATTGACCCCGATGAACAGGCCCAGTGCCGGCGGCATCACCAGCAATGCCTGGGGCCACACAAGCGCCGCAAGCAATGCCGACAGCAACAGCCAAGCCATGGCCACGGAGACCCGCTGTCCCCAGCCCAGGCTGAAATCACTCGGCATTTCCTCATGGGTGAGGATCAACCGGGTCCAGGGGATAGCGCGCAGAAACAAATCGGTGCGGGCCATGGAGCCGAACGACCAGCGCCTGAGATGTTTGCCCTGCACCGTGCGGTCGAGCCGTATGGGATAGCCTGCATCGCGTAGCCGGTAGCCTAGTTCGATATCTTCCATGGCCCGACCGAACTCGGCTACGTCGAATCCTCCAATCGCATCGAAGGTGGATTTCCTGACGGCACCGAGTCCGGTCCAGAAGTGCGACGCCTGCTCCGGGGCCTGCTGGTGCACATAATGATGCAACAGGTTGCGGTACTCACTGACCGGGTTACGTGCCTCGGGCTCCTTGTCGTAGGAGCCGATGACGGCGGTGCAGCCCGGATCCTCGGCAAAATGGCACGCCAATCTGCCCAGGGCATCCGGTGCAACCGCCACATCGGCATCGACGAAGACCAGGACCTCACCGCCGGCGCGGGCGGCGCCCAGATTCCGGGTCACGCCGGGCCCCGCGTTGACCTCGGCAGTAACCAGCTCGACCCCTGACCGGGAGGCCACCGCCACGGATCGATCCTGCGAGGCATCGTCGACCACGATGATTTCGTTCGGGAGGACCTGGCTGCGTTCCAGCAGGGCGTCGAGACAAGCACCCAAGGTCTCCGCCGCATTGAAACAAGGTATGATCACCGACAGGCTGACGCCGGATGGAGGAGGGGTTTTTCCCATGGTTAAAAAAGTGCTTTCGGTGGCTGAAGAAGGATCCCATCCTTGGGA
>NZ_FLUY01001417.1 GCF_900092655.1 Candidatus Thiosymbion oneisti | reverse complement strand
AGTCCATCGGTCAGCTCCAGCGGCTTACCAGCCTTTATCTCGGCAGTAACCAGCTCTCGAAGTTGCCCGAGTCCATCAGTCAGCTCCAGAAACTCACTCACCTTAATCTACGCGGTAACCAGCTCTCAGAGCTGC
>NZ_FLUY01000413.1 GCF_900092655.1 Candidatus Thiosymbion oneisti | reverse complement strand
GTCGGTCAGGATGCGGAAGAGAAAACGACGAAGCGCGCGAATCAGCGCGAACAAGATCCCTCCCTTCGGTTCGGGATGACAATTTCGCGAGGATTCGCGTGATTCGTCGTTTTTCCTCTTTTTCGCTGACCGGTAATGCTTAACTTAATGGCATTGGGTTCAGCGCGGGTCGATTTCGCAATCGAGTTGCGGCGGGCGCAATCCTATTGTGCCCGTTGCCGTCAGTCCTCTCCGATGACACGCTCGTCCCGGGGTTTGGACAAGAGCTTCTCGGCTTCGGCCTGGCTGTTCGCAAAGGCCATCCGATACTGGAACACCGCTTCGGATGGCTGCTCTCGACGCAGCCGGCGCACCCAGGCACGCGCATTCTGATAACGGTCTTCCGTTCCTATGTGCGTCAGCAATGACGGCGGCGAGATTTTGTAGACGAAGTAGGGCATCTGATTTCAACACTCATCTTCATATGAAAAACAAAGAATAAGGACATTGCTAATACGCATTCGTTTTCCTCTAATACATGGACGGCTCCCACATTTTCCTTCTTCTAATGTAATCCGTTCCAGGAAGTTACTTTTCATACCATTTTCTTCTATTTCTAGTAACAGTTAACTAACATGCACGAGCCTGATGGTGTGCTAGGATGCACACATATTAGCACACATTGGCATTTATTTGCGGCAAAGAAATGATTCCCATGTTATTCGGTACTTCGGTGCCGTTGTACTAGAACGGCAGTCCGCGATGGGATATGCGGGCTAGCCAGCGGACCAAAGGCTCTATTGCTGCACCCATAAACACAGTTTTTGCCGGGGAAAAGTGACAACTATGGTATGGTTTGCACCCTAAATAATGCCGCTGCTCCAGCCCCTATAGCACGACGGCCACACAACTCCGCAACCTGCCACAAGGTCTGCATAAGCTATCGCAAACGAGATTTGCCTCGTCGCGCGTGCCCGTATCGGACGCCCGAGCGCAAGTCCTGAGGAGAGGCAGAAGATGATCAAACCAGTCGGCTCCGACGAGCTGCAACCATTGTTCGTTTATGATCCGGACCAGCACCATGAGCTGATGCGTGAGGCGAGGGATTTGCCCTCGGTGATGATCAGCTCCCAGGCTGCGGGTAACGCGGTCATGATGGGCGGCGGCTATTTCAGTCCGCTCAAGGGCTATATGAGGGTGGAAGACGCCGTGAGCGTAGCCCGAACCATGAAGACCACCGATGGTCTGTTTTTCCCCGTGCCTGTGCTGTGCCTGCTCGACAGCGTCGCTACCATCGAGGGGGCCCGCCGCATCGCCCTGTGCGACCCGAACATGGAGGGCAATCCGGTTCTCGCGGTCATGGATGTAGAGGACATCGAGACCGTCAGTGACGAACAGATGACCCTGATGACCGACCAGGTCTACCGCACGGACGACATGGATCATCCAGGGGTTGCCGCCTTTAATCGTCAAGGTCGGTTTGCGGTCTCCGGTCCCATCCGGGTGCTGCATTTTTCTTATTTCCAGGACGATTTCCCGGACACCTTCCGCACTGCGGTGGAGATTCGTCACGAGATCGCCGAGCGCGGATGGAGCAAGATCGTCGCCTTCCAGACCCGCAACCCGATGCACCTGGCCCACGAGGAGTTATGCCATATGGCCATGGAGCGCCTCGGGTGCGATGGCTTGGTCATCCACATGCTCCTGGGCAAGCTCAAGTCCGGTGACATCCCTGCGCCGGTGCGGGATGCGGCTATCCGCAAGATGGTTGAGCTTTATTTCCAACCGAACAGCGCCATGGTCACCGGCTACGGCTTCGATATGCTCTACGCCGGCCCGCGCGAGGCGGTTCTGCACGCCTATTTCCGCCAGAACATGGGCGCGACCCACTTCATCATCGGTCGCGATCACGCCGGGGTAGGGGACTACTACGGGGCCTTCGATGCCCAGACCATCTTCGACGAGGAGGTCCCGAAGGGGGCGCTGGAAATCGGGATCTTCAAGGCCGACCACACCGCCTGGTCCAAGAAGCTCGGCAAGGTGGTGATGATGCGTGAGGCACCGGATCATACCAAGGAGGACTTCGTGCTCCTGTCCGGCACCAAGGTGCGGCAGATGTTGTCCGAGGGCGTTGCCCCGCCCGAGGAGTTCTCGCGTCCTGAGGTAGCCCGGATTCTGATGGATTATTATCGATCCTCGAAGTGATCCTGAATGATTTGGCACGGTTTGGGGGACCGGACGTGTTGCGTTGCGACGCTCAAAGGCTCGCTGATCGTCTGCTTGGGTCATGCCGGCGTCTTAACGCAACCTACACCCACATTACCCCCCGCGCGGCCGTCGCGTTGCGCGTAGGGCCGTAGGATGCGGTGAGCGCCTGCCCACCGCCTCAAGAACGCCTGCCTGCTCGCTGCTCCACTTGATCACCAAGGGCGTCGTGGACCAGATGAGCACCATCCCCAGCTAGGCGGCCGGAACCGACATCATCGATCCTCCGTGAATATGCGGGCTAAGACCAAGAGCAGCCGCCGCTGGCTCGATCGGCACTTCAAGGATGCCTATGTGAAGCGGGCCCAACAGGAGGGCTACCGTTCCCGTGCCGCGTATAAGCTGTTGGAGATTCAAGCGAAGGAGCGGATCTTGGGCCCCGGTATGTCGGTTGTGGACCTAGGGGCGGCGCCGGGCGGCTGGAGCCAAGCAGCGGCCCGGATCGTCGGGCCGCAGGGGCGGATCGTCGCCCTCGACAGCTTACCGATGGAGCCCTTACCGGATGTGATCTTCATTCAGGCCGACTTCCGCGAAGAGGCCTCCCTGGCTCGGCTTCGGCAAACCCTGAACGGTGAGACAGCGGATGTCGTGCTCTCGGATATGGCACCGAATCTGAGTGGCAACCCCGCGGTGGATCAGCCGCGCATGATCTATCTGGGCGAGCTGGCCCTGGATCTGGCACGGCAGTTACAGAAACCCGGTGGATCACTGGTGGTCAAAACCTTTCAAGGGGAAGGTTTCGATGCCTTCCACAAAGCGGTGCGCGCTTCCTTCAGGCGCGTTGCCAGCCGTAAGCCGAAATCCTCCCGTCCCAGGAGCCGAGAACTCTATTTAGTAGCAACAGGGTATGCTTTATAGTAAGTTGCAGCGAGTGGATTTGCTCTTTGATAGAAACCGCTGGCGTCCCCATTTTCCGAGTAGATGCTCGAAAACGCCACCGGGGCCGGTTTTCGTGGAAGCAAGAGGACTCATGCCTTGAGCGACATGGCGAAGAATGTGATTCTATGGGTGGTCATTGCGATCGTCCTGATGTCGGTGTTCAACAACTTTACGTCGACCCAGCGTGGTCCGCAGGCGATGGCCTACTCCGACTTCGTCGATCAGGTGCATCAGGGCCAGATCGCGGAGGTGACCATTACCGGCCGCACCATCGAAGGGGTGAACCAATCCGGCCAGCATTTCTCTACCTACAGCCCCGGGGATGACGGTCTGGTGGGCGATCTGCTCAACAACAAGGTGCTGATCAAGGCGGGTCCTCCGGAGAAGCCCTCGGTCCTGATGCAGATCCTGATCAACTGGTTCCCGCTGTTTATCCTCATCGGTCTGTGGATTTTCTTCATGCGCCAGATGCAGGGTGGGGCCGGTGGTCGCGGGCCCATGTCCTTCGGCAAGAGCCGCGCGCGCATGCTCTCGGAGGATCAGGTCAAGGTCACCTTCAGCGACGTGGCCGGTGCCGACGAGGCCAAGGAAGAGGTCACGGAGATGGTCGACTTCCTGCGCGATCCGTCCAAGTTCCAGAAGCTCGGTGGTAAGATCCCCAAAGGCGTGCTCATGGTGGGGGCCCCGGGTACCGGCAAGACGCTCTTGGCACGAGCCATTGCCGGTGAGGCCAAGGTGCCCTTCTTCACCATCTCCGGCTCCGACTTCGTCGAGATGTTTGTCGGCGTGGGTGCCTCCCGCGTGCGCGATATGTTCGAGCAGGCCAAGAAGCACGCCCCTTGCATCATCTTCATCGATGAAATCGACGCCGTCGGTCGCCACCGCGGTGCAGGATTAGGAGGCGGTCACGACGAGCGCGAGCAGACCTTGAACCAGCTCCTGGTGGAGATGGACGGTTTCGAGGGCAATGAGGGCGTCATCGTCATCGCCGCCACCAACCGGCCCGACGTGCTCGACCCGGCCCTGCTGCGCCCGGGCCGCTTCGACCGGCAAGTGGTGGTACCTCTGCCGGACGTGCGTGGGCGCGAGCATATCCTCAAGATCCACATGCGTAAGATCCCGGTGGGGGAGGATGTAAAGGCCTCGATCATCGCCCGCGGTACGCCGGGCTTTTCCGGCGCCGACCTGGCCAACCTGGTGAATGAGGCGGCCCTGTTCGCTGCCCGCGCCAACAAGCGTCTGGTCGATCAGGAAGAATTCGAGAAGGCCAAGGACAAGATCATGATGGGGGCGGAACGCCGCTCCATGGTCATGTCCGAGGAGGAAAAGAAGCTCACCGCCTATCACGAGGCCGGACACGCCATCGTAGGTTACTTGGTGCCGGCCCACGATCCGGTGCACAAGGCGACTATCATTCCCCGCGGCCGGGCCCTAGGCGTGACCATGTTCCTGCCCGAGGAGGACCGCCACAGCTGGTCGAAGCAATACCTCGAGAGTAAGATCTCAAGCACATTCGGCGGGCGTATCGCCGAGGAGCTGATATTCGGCAAGGAGAAGGTGACCAACGGCGCCACCTCGGATATCGAGGTCGCTACCCGGATCGCGCGCAACATGGTTACCAAGTGGGGCCTGTCGGAGAGGCTGGGACCCCTCACATACAGCGAGGAGGAGCAGGAGGTCTTCCTCGGCCACTCGGTGACCCAGCACAAAAACGTCTCCGACGAGACGACGCACCTCATCGATGAAGAGGTACGCAGCTTCATCGACCGCAACTATGAACGGGCCCGCAAGCTACTCGACGGAAACATAGACAAGCTGCACACCATGGCCGATGCCCTCATCAAATACGAGACCATCGATTCGGACCAGATCGATGACATCATGGCCGGGCGTTCCCCGCGGGCACCCAGAGACTGGGACGAAGAAACAGAGGGTGGGTCCGGCAGCGCAGGGGTGACCCTAGGCCCCAAGCCCGAAGGCAGTGCGACCGGTGAGGGTCATATCGGCGGCCCGGCGGGTGAACACTAAGAAGCTGTCCGGTTAAAACGGATCCGAGCGTCGGGTTGCGTTACGCCGCGTTCGACACTGTGCCTGTTCGGGTGCAGTCCTGGGTTATTTGGCGTTGGTTGTAGGAAAAGATCCCGCCTGCGTCGGGACCAGTCCGGCGTGTTGGGTTACGGCGCGTTCGGCCACGTCACCGTGCTTCGGGATCGGACAGCGCGCCTAACCCAACCTACACTTAACGCGAGGCCGCGCGGGCCGGCAGCGCGGGGGTAATCTGGGTGTAGGTTGCGTTGAGACGCCGGTACCGACCTGGCCGTCGATCAATGAGCCGTTGGGCGTCGAAACGCAACCCGTCAAACCCTGTTCCGACGCAGGAGGGATCTTTCTTGTCCCGACGCAGGAGGGATCTTTTCCCCCAAACCGTGCCGAATCATTGATAGGCTGTGCCCATTGGTGGGCGCAGCCCACCCTACGCAAATATGCATTCACTACTCAAAAGACGGTCTACTCGGGCGTGGCGGTCTCCTCGCCGGGGGCAGTATAGTTGCAATCCTTCCGGGGACAGACCTTCCGTGCTCCATCACGCTTGGTGACCTTGAGCGTGAGCACCGGCCAGCCGCATTGGGGACAGGGCCCGGCGACCGGCTCGTTCCAGAGCGCGTAATCGCATTTGGGGTAGGTGGAGCAGGAGTAGAAGACCTTGCCCTGCCGCGACTTCTTCTTCAGCAGGGTCCCCTGGTCGCACTTGGGGCAGGTGACGCCTGTATCCTGGGGACGCTCCAGGGGCTCGATATAACGACACTTGGGATAGGCGCTGCAACCGATGAACTTGCCGTATTTGCCGCGCTTCATCTGCAGCTCGGAGCCGCACTCGGGACAGCTGCGCCCCTCCACCACCTCGGCCGGGGGTTGCTCGGGCTTGGTCGCGTCCGCCAGGTCCCGCGTATAATCGCACTCTGGATACTTGGTGCAGCCGATAAAGCGGCCGTGGCGCCCGAGACGAATCGATAGGGGTGCACCACACTGGGGGCAGGCCTCTTCGATGGCCTCCTGGGTAACGTCGCTGCGCTTGACGTGCTCCTGGGTGTGATCGACGCGGTCCTTGAAGGGTCGCCAGAACTGTTCCAATAGGGGGATCCAGTCCTCTTCTCCGCGGGAGACCGCGTCCAGCTCGTCCTCCAGCTTGGCCGTAAAGTCGTAATCCACGTAGGAGGTAAAGTGCTCGGTCAGGAACCGGTTGACGATGCGGCCCACATCGGTCGGGTGGAAGCGTTTCTTCTCCAGCTCCGCATACTCCCGTTCTTGCAGGGTGGAGATAATGCTGGCGTAGGTGGAAGGGCGGCCGATCCCGTATTCTTCCAGGGCCTTGACCAGGGACGCCTCGGTGTAACGCGGCGGCGGCTCGGTGAAGTGCTGCTCCGGGCGGATGGCCTTCAGGTCCACCAGCTCGCCTTCCCGCAGCTGGGGCAGCATCCGCTCCTGGTCGTCGTCCGCCCCTTTGGCGTCATCGCGTCCCTCCAGGTACACGCGCATGAAGCCGGGACTGACCACCGCAGAGCCGGTGGCCCGAAACAGGTTGCCCGCTCCCGCGCTCAGATCCACTGCCACCATGTCGATCAAAGCATGGGCCATCTGACAGGCCAGGGTACGCTTCCAGATCAGCTCGTAGAGCCGGGCCTGATCCGCGGTCAGATGGGCCTTGAGGTCCTGGGGTAGGCGCCGGATGGACGTAGGCCGGACCGCCTCGTGGGCCTCCTGGGCGTTCTTGGCCTTGGTCTTGTAGATGCGCGCCTGGGGCGGCAGGTGGTCGGCGCCGTAGCGTTCGCCGATGAACCCGCGGATCTCGTCCAGGGCCTCGGTAGCCAGATTGACCGAGTCGGTACGCATATAGGTGATGAGCCCCACCGCACCGCCGCCCACGTCCACACCCTCGTAGAGCTGTTGAGCGATCCGCATGGTGCGCTGGGCGGTAAAGCCGAGCTTGCGCGCCGCCTCCTGCTGGAGGGTCGAGGTGATGAAAGGAGGGGCCGGGTTGCGTTTGCGCTGCTTGCGCTCTACCAGCTCGACCTTGAGCTTCCCCCGGGCCGCCTCCACCAGGGCGCGTTTAATCTCCTCGGCCCGGGCCTCGTCCCGGATGCTGAACTGCTCTAGCTTCTCGCCGGCAAACCGGGTGAGTTTGGCCTCAAAATCTTTGTCCTCCTTGACCGCGTCCGCGATAAGGGTCCAGTACTCCCGGATCTCGAAGGCCTCGATCTCCTGTTCCCGCTCCACGATGAGCCGGAGCGCGGGGCTCTGGACCCGGCCGGCGGACAGGCCGCGCCGGATCTTCTTCCACAGCAGGGGCGAGAGGTTGAAGCCCACCAGATAATCCAGGGCCCGGCGCGCCTGCTGGGCGTTTATCAGATCCACGGAAAGCCGCCGCGGATTGGCCACCGCGTCCTGCACCGCACGCTTGGTGACCTCGTTGAAGACGACCCGGTGCACCGGCCGCTTGCCGAGCTGACGGCGGTTCTTCAAGAGCTCGTAGAGATGCCAGGAGATGGCCTCCCCTTCTCGGTCCGGGTCGGTTGCCAGATACAGGGCCTCGGCCTGCCTGAGCCTCCTGGCGATGTTCTGAACGTGCCGTTCGTTGCGCTCGATGACCTGGTACTGCATGGAAAACCCCTGGTCCGGATTGACCGCCCCCTCCTTCGGGACCAGGTCGCGCACATGGCCGTAGGAGGCCATGACCTCGAAGTCGGGACCCAAATATTTCTTGATTGTCTTCGCCTTGGCGGGCGACTCCACGATGACCAGGTTCATGGGTTTGCTTAGCATCCGATGGTGAAGGGCGCATAGAAAACGCGAGAAGCCACCTCGGTGTCAAGCGATTGTTGGGAACGGATACATCGCCAAATCCAAAGCGGCGGCAGGATTGTGCCACTTGGCCGACCCCCCGCTTATGCCTGGCGCTGTCGATTCCGGTAGGCATCGGGGTAAGGTTGCCGCCGCACTCCGAAACGTCCGGTGGGACCCTTCCATGATCGTTGGCAGTCCGGAATCCATAAAGGGCCTCCTGAATTATTTGGCGCGGTTTGGCGGACCGGACGTAGGGAACCTGCTGCCCGTGCCCAACACAAAGATCCCTCCCTACGGTCGGGACAAGTGTTGGGCACGCCCACCGTCCAAAGATGCGGTTCGCCGCCGGGCGCGTCCCGCACCCGGCGGCTCACCACATCCTTGTATGTTCTGTTTCCAAGGGAGAGCCAAGGATAAGCTATAAAAGGATTTGATGAAGAGGACCTGGGAAGCCGTCACATCCTGATGCCACGATGCCACGAGCCTGAACGTAGATTAGCTCCCCGCCCGCTTCGCCAATACCGAAGCGTATCCGAGGCCGTGAGCGGTGCTCGTGAGCCTGCAGACACAAGGTTGGTAGGCGAGGGTTCAGGGTCGGGGAACCCGGTAGCCATCCTAACTGATCGTTACCAATTTGGAGAAACAGAACATGAAAACCGCCGGAATCGATGTCAGCTACCAAACCGTTACCTTGGCTATCAGCCGTGATGGCCAGATGAGAAAAGCCCGCGAATTCAAGAACACCTCCCAGGGGCACGCGACCCTGATCAACCGCTTGCGCAAGGCTCAGGTCAGTCGCGTCGGTCTGGAGGCGACCGGTCTCTATCACCTCGATCTGGCCCTGGATGACGCCGGGTTGGAAGTCATGGTCATCAACCCCAAGGCCGCCAAACGCTTCGCCGAGGCCATGCAGACCCGGACCAAGACCGATGCCGTCGATGCCACGCTCCTCGCCCAGTTCGCCCTGCGCATGCCCTTCGAGCCCTGGCAGCGTCCCGACGCACTGGCCCTGACCATCCGCCCTTGCGCGCGCCGCATCGCCGCGCTCAACCAGCTCCGAACCCAAACCAAGAACCAGCTCCATGCCGCTGAGCAAACCGCCGCGACACCAGACTTTCTCCTCGCCGACCTGCAACAGAGCAT
>NZ_FLUY01001415.1 GCF_900092655.1 Candidatus Thiosymbion oneisti | reverse complement strand
GCAGCTCTGAGAGCTGGTTACCGCGTAGATTAAGGTGAGTGAGTTTCTGGAGCTGACTGATGGACTCGGGCAACTTCAAGAGCTGGTTGCCACGTAGATCAAGGTTGGTGAGCTGCTGGAGCTGACCGATGGATTCGGGCAACTCCGAGAGCCGGTTGTTACTGAGATCAAGGTGAGTGAGCCGCCGGAGCCGACCGATGGACTCAGGCAGCTCTGAGAGCTGGTTACCGCGTAGATTAAGGTGAGTGAGTTTCTGGAGCTGACTGATGGACTCGGGCAACTTC
>NZ_FLUY01001414.1 GCF_900092655.1 Candidatus Thiosymbion oneisti | reverse complement strand
CGGTCAGAGCAGACGCCTTGTGGGCCGCACCGGATAACGCCGGACCGCCGGCAGGTTCGGTTCCCGTGTATACGCAAGGGTGGACACCAGCCTGATGCTCTGTGCGGCGCGGAGCAACCCGGTTCCCACGCGGCACGTGGGAACGAGAAAAACCACGTCGGGCGTCACCTTTTACGACACTCTCCCTTCGGGAGAGGGTTGGGGAGAGGGGATCAAGAAAGATGAATTTCTCCAGGTTAACACTTATAAATTTACCACTACCCCGGTGGGCACAGCCCACCCTACCCCCAATGCCATTCAGTCGAGTCCTGGAGGTGCAGGTCGGATCAGGCGCGCCTTGCGAGGCGGGCGCGGGCAACCGAGGCTGAACGCACCGTAACGACATTCAAGGCTGGTGCACCCCGTGTCGGGTTTTGCGGCGTGTCGAGTGTCGCGTAACAAGCTGCTACCAGCTACCGGATGTGGATGTCAGGCACACCGCCGTCTTAAAGATGCGGTTGCGGCATAGTGAAAATCCAGAGACCATTTTCCACAATCAGGCAGACAATAGCCGCACCTGAACCAGGGGTCCGAAACATGCAGCCAGCCATCCAACCCACCCTCTACGAGTCCCTGGAGGCCCTGCCCGAGGGTCTGACCGGGGAGATCCTGAACGGACAGCTCCACACCCAACCACGGC
>NZ_FLUY01001125.1 GCF_900092655.1 Candidatus Thiosymbion oneisti | reverse complement strand
CCGAGCAGTTCCAGTTCTTGACACAGCAAGACGAAATCACGGTTCGCCGCGCGCGTTCACCCGGCGAAACTCGGCGATGGTCCGAGAACACGGGACCAGTCCCTCCAGTAACCAGATCAGT
>NZ_FLUY01001413.1 GCF_900092655.1 Candidatus Thiosymbion oneisti | reverse complement strand
CAAGCAGCTGTAAGACCGCTCTTGCCTGCAACAAAGGATAGCTCCTCCTTGGTATATAATCACACGGGACCTGACATCTA
>NZ_FLUY01001174.1 GCF_900092655.1 Candidatus Thiosymbion oneisti | reverse complement strand
CCGAGGCGCTTAATCGACGCTGGAGCGTCGGGATCTGCTCCCACGCTGGAGCGTGGGGAGCCAGCCGAATATCAATGTGTTAGTTTTTAGGCAGCCTCTTAAATCCTGGTGGCGGTTGCTGCGCGTTAGCGAGCACCTGCTTACGGGCGTGACGATTATCTTGGGCGTTGCCCTAGGGCGGCATTTCGGGTTGCGGGCGGCATGGCTCCCGGAGGTGGTGCGTTGGTGGCATGCGCGCCTTTGTCGCGCGCTCGGCGTGCACATGCAGGTGACGGGCGAGCTCGTTCCCAACGCACTGCTGGTGGCAAATCATGTCTCCTGGCTGGACATTCCAGTACTGGGCTCCCAGGCGCGGATCGATTTTCTGTCCAAGTCGGACATCAAGGCTTGGCCCCTGATCGGCTGGATGGCGGAGATAGTCGGCACCCTCTTCATTGTGCGCGGTGCTAACCAAACGGACGTTCTCATCCCCGAGATCGGTGAACGTGTGCAAAGGGGTAGACACGTGGTGATCTTCCCCGAAGGCACTACTACCGACGGTTCCCGGCTGCACCGCTTTCATCCGCGATTGCTCGCTGCCGGCCAGCTCGAGGGAGTATTGATCCAGCCGGTCGCCCTGCGCTACGGCTCCAACCCTGCGCCGGACCCGGTCGTCCCTTTCATCGGTAATGATGTCCTGCTGTCCCACCTGATGCGGTTAGCGCGCCATCCGGGTTTGCAGGTGCATATCCGGGTGCTTCCGCCGCTGGACGGCAGCGCGCTTTCGCGTCGGCACATCTCCGAGTACTGTCGTCATTCCATCGGTGAGGCACTCGGCCTGGAGACGGTTGACGCGCGTTCGCCCCCAGCCGACCAGAAGGCGGCGCAGCAACCGGTCTCCTCTACGACTCCGTTTGTCGAAACTACCTGAGCGGGAAAGTTAGAATGATGGGTGGAACCGAACGCAGATCTCGCAGATTCGCGTGGTTTAGAGTCCCCGATAGGGAATCTGTAAACCCCTCGCCTTTAGGCGACGGACAAGGAGCCTTGAGATTAAGCTTGTTGGATTGAGGATTACAAGCGGGGTTCCCACACAGCCAGGGACTGTAAGAGACTACCTTTATAGACAGTCTCTCAGCCCATAGTGATTGATTTTGAATATCCGGAAAAATAAGAAAAACATACAACAGGCTTATAGATTATACGAATTGGAGCATCGGTATAACGATTTCGGTCACATCTCTAATTATTATTCGGTAGCCCTGACCAAGCGCCTGGGCGTCCTGACGGCACAATCCGGGATGCGGTAAGATAGGGAGATGCAGCGAGAGATCGGTGTCGTCATGGACCCCATGGGGTCCATCAAGATTGCGAAGGACAGCACCTTCGCCATGCTGTTGGCCGCGGGTCGCAGGCAATGGCGTATCCAGTACATGGAGCTGTCCGACCTGTTTCTGCGCGACGATCGCGCCTGGGCGCGGATGCGGGAGGTCCAGGTTTGGGACGATGCGGCGCTCTGGTACCGCTTCTGCGGCGAGCAGACACGTCCGCTGGATACCCTACCGGTGATTCTGATGCGCAAGGACCCGCCATTCGACATGGAGTACATCTATGCGACCTATCTGCTCGAACGGGCCCAGGCCAAGGGCGTCCGGGTCGTCAACGATCCACGCAGCCTGCGCGACGCGAACGAAAAGCTCTTCATCCTACAATTTCCCCACTGTTGTCCGCCGATCTTGGTCACGCGGCGCAACGCGGACATCGCGGAGTTCCTCGCCCGGCACGGGGAGGTCATACTCAAGCCCCTCGACGGTATGGGAGGCCGCTCCATCTTTCGGGTACCGACCGCGGATCCGAACTTCAATGTGATTGTCGAGACCCTGACCGATCACGGCAATCGGTTCTGCATGGCCCAGAAATTCATCCCTGAAATCGCGGACGGCGACAAGCGTATTCTGCTTATCGACGGCGATCCGGTGCCCTATGCCCTGGCCCGCATACCCAAGCCCGGCGAGACCAGGGGTAACCTCGCCGCTGGGGGGACCGGCGTCGGACAATCCTTGACCGAGCGTGATCGCCGGATCGCCTCCCAGGTCGGACCCGAGCTGCGCCGGCGCGGCATCCTGTTTGCCGGCCTCGACGTGATCGGCGACTATCTTACCGAGATCAACATCACCAGTCCGACCTGCATCCGGGAGTTGGATGCCTGGTTCGGGCTCGACATCGCAGGTAACCTGATGACCAAGCTAGCGGAACAGATGGGTGCCGGTTAACCGGTTAAGAGGCTGTCTAAAAACCAACACATTTTCGGCTGGCTCCCCAGGCTCCAGCGTGGGAGCAGACCTTGTCCCGACGGAGGAGGGATCTGACGCTCCAGCGTCGATTAAGCGCCTCGGTAGGCTAACCGCCAACGCCGATCAGCA
>NZ_FLUY01001412.1 GCF_900092655.1 Candidatus Thiosymbion oneisti | reverse complement strand
CCATTAGGGCATCGTGGCCGCTCATTCGCTCCATAACTCGTTGTTTTAGATTGCAATAATGTGGGGATACCTCAGGGTCTGCCCCTATTTTCTCTACAAGCTCCTGCACAAATCCCCGGAGGCAACGATCGCGGAGGGCTTGGCGCAGACCGCCGATTACATGGACCAGGTGGGCACCGACGAGGGTTATCTGATTGTGTTCGATCGCACCCCGGAGGTGCCGTGGGAAGAAAGGATCTTTGTCAGGCAAGAGCGGTATGGGGAATACCGGATCGGGGTGTGGGGGATGTAATTGGAAAGGGGATCGACGCGCGATCACCACGGACTGAAAAGACAACGGGCCGGCAGGCCGGCCCGTTCAGAGGGGGCGACGGATTCTCGGCGCTTTGATGCTAAGTGGCCTTGAACCCGATATAGGTCTTCTTCTCTTCTCCCTCCGTTCGGTCGATGAAGGTCAGCCCCATGGGGGTGCCGATCTTGATTGCTTCGGGCTTGGTGAGGTCCAGCCCTAAGATCTGGGCGCTGATGGCCGGGCCCTCGTCCAAGCGCACGATGCCGACGCAATAGGGGTTCTTCGGGCCATAGCCCGCCTCCACCATGCGCGTCGGTCCGAACAGGGTGACGGTAAAGGCCTCCAGCTTGCCCTTGCCGCTCATTTCCACCCACTCCATCTCCCCGCTGCTACAAGAGGGAGAGAAGGGACGTGGTGGCAGGAAGAGCTCGCCAGAGGACTTGCACCTGGTGCCCATGAGCTTCTTCTCAGCGACGAACTCGTAGAAACCGGCTGCATTGTAGGCATCTTTGCTCATGGTCTTATCTCCGCTCGAAAATGTTGACGACGCACACCTGACCGCTGCCCCCCAGATTGTGGGTCAGGCCGAGGGTCGGCTCTCCCGGTAGCTGGCGTTCACCCGCCTCGCCACGCAGCTGTTTCCAGACCTCGACGATCTGCCCGACTCCCGAGGCCCCCACCGGATGGCCCTTGGATTTGAGCCCGCCGGAGGTATTGATGGGACGATCACCGTCGCGGGCGGTGCGACCCTCTTCCAGGGCCTTCCAGCCCTCACCCGGCTTGAAGAAGCCCAGATCTTCGGTGGCGATCACCTGGGTCATGGTGAAGCAATCGTGAACTTCGCAGACCTGGATATCCTTGGGCGACTTGCCGGCCATTTCGTAGGCGATCCGACCGGCCTCGGTCGCCGTCTCGATCGTGGTCAGATCGGTACGGTCGTGCATGGGCACGCCGGAGGCGATGCCGTTGCCGATGATGTGGAGCGGCTTGTCGGTGAAGTTATGGGCCATATCTTCCGCTACCAGCAGAAGGGCCGCCGCGCCGTCGGAGACCGGGGAGCAGTCGAACAGGCGCATGGGCCAGGAGATGACCGGATTGGCTCTGGGGTCACGCAGAAAGGCCATCTCGTCGTCCCACTCGGGGATCGGCTTGCCCTTTTTCTCCGCGCTCTTCTGCTTCATCTTGATGAAATCGCCGATCTTTTTGCCGAACTGGGCCTTGGCATTGAGGGCGCCATTCTCGTGGTTTTGTAGCGCCACTTTCATCATGGTCTCGCCGGTGGCGCCGTAGCGGTGCATGTAGGCGGTCGCCAGAGCGGCGTAGAGACCAGGAAAGGTGAAGCCCGCCACGTTCTCGTACAGATTGTCGCTGGCGGTGGCCAGGATCTCGGTGACCTTCTCGGTCGGCTGATCGGTTTCCTTTTCGTAGCCGCCGACCAGCACCATGTCGGCGATACCGGAGGCAATGGCCATCACCCCCAGGCGAAGGGCGCTGCCGCCGCTGGCGCAGGCGTTCTCGGCGCGGATCGCGGGTTTCGGATTCATCCCTACGGCGTTGGCGATAAAGGGGGCGGTGAAGCCTTGCCCTTCGAACTGGCTGCTGCTGTAGTTACCGAAGTAACACTCCTCGATGTCCTTGGGGTCAAAACCCTTGTCCACCGATGCGCGCATGTCTTTGAAGGCCTCGACGAACAGGTCGCGGGTCGTTTTTCCGGGGAAGGCCCCGAAATTACTCATACCCGCCCCGACCAGTGCGACACCACGATTGAATCTCTTGGTTGCCATCTTGAATCTCCAGGGTGGTGGTTAATCGTTATTGTCGGCGAACGACTCTCCAGCCGCTCACGGACGCGGGACCGCAACAGCACGTCCTTACGGCTTTTCCGATTCCAACAGGTTATCGCGGTCGATATTACCGGTGTATCCCTGTTCCGGGCACTCGGTTTTTGATGGTGGAGGATTCGAAGCTTTCTTAGATGTCAGGTCCCGTGTGATTATATACCAAGGAGGAGCTATCCTTTGTTGCAGGCAAGAGCGGTCTTACAGCTGC
>NZ_FLUY01001409.1 GCF_900092655.1 Candidatus Thiosymbion oneisti | reverse complement strand
CCTTTGACCCCCTCTCCCCAAGCCCCCTCGCTGCGCTCGGCGCAGGCTCTCTCCCGGCGGGAGAGGGGCTTTTGCGATACCCTCGGCAGGCGCGGGGGTGGAATATCATGTGATGTGCCCGACCCCCGGTAGCAGGATCTATATAAAGACATGCAGACCGAAATCATCCCGGAGTTCTTGCAGACGCCCGAGGGCCAAGAGGCCGACGCCATCCTACGCGCCTGCGTCCATTGCGGTTTTTGCACCGCCACCTGTCCCACCTACCAGCTTCTAGGCGACGAGTTGGACGGGCCACGGGGGCGCATCTACCAGATCAAGCAGGTCCTGGAGGGCCGGACCCCGACCCGCACCACCCAAATCCACCTGGACCGCTGCCTCACCTGCCGTTCCTGCGAGACCACCTGTCCCTCCGGGGTACGCTATGCCCGGCTGGCGGACATCGGCCGCGATTTGGTCGAGAGCCGGGTGGATCGGCCCCTGGGCGAGAAGCTGCTGCGCCGGGCCCTGGTCAAGCTGGTGCCCTATCCCTCCCGCTTCGGTGCCCTGATGCGACTGGGCAGACTCGCCAAACCCCTGCTGCCGACGGCGCTCAAGGCCAAGGTCCCGACGCCCCGTCCGGCCGGGGCCTGGCCCGCCCCTGCCGGCAGGCGCCGGATGCTCGCGCTCGCGGGTTGCGTCCAGTCGGTGGCAACCCCCGCCACCAACGCCGCCGCGGCCCGGGTCCTGAGCCGGCTCGGGATCGACCTGATCGAGGCGCCTGCTGCAGGCTGCTGCGGTGCCGCTGCCTATCACCTGAATGCCCAGGCAGAAGGGCTCGCTGCCATGCGCCGCAATATCGATGCCTGGTGGCCCCGGATCCAGTCCGGCGCCGAGGCGATCCTGATCAATGCCAGCGGCTGTGGGGCGATGGTCAAGGAGTACGGCGAGCTGCTGCACCGGGACCCACACTATGCGGACAAGGCGGCACAGGTAGCGGCGCTGGCGCGGGACCCGGTCGAGATCCTTACCGAGCTGGATCTGGAGCCCCTGGGCCAGCCGGGCCGAGGCCGCAAGGTCGCCTTCCAGTGTCCCTGTACCCTGCAACATGGGCAACAACTGAACAACCTGGTAGAGCCCATCCTCACCCGGCTCGGTTTCGTACCCACACCCGTACCCGAGGCCCACCTGTGCTGCGGATCGGCCGGGACCTATTCCCTGACCCAGCCGGCGCTTTCAAGCCAACTGAGGGACCGCAAGGTCGCGGCGCTCGAAGCGGGCGGGCCCGACATCATCGCCACCGCGAACGTCGGCTGCCAGCTCCAGCTGGAGGCCGCGACCCACACGCCGGTGGTGCACTGGTTGGAGCTCCTGGACGAAGGCTGATCCGGCGTCCCGCGGCTGATCTCCTGCGTCTCCGGCGGTTGATTTTCTGTTTGAACGTCGTGTTGCGTTATGCCGCGTTCGATGCCGTGCCCCCCGGGCGTCTCCCCGCGCGGCTAACGCAACCTACACTTAAAGCGAGGTCTGCGTGGGCAGGCAGCACGGCGGTAAATCTGGGTGTAGGTTGCGTTAAGACGCCGACACTGGCCCGACAGACGATCAACGAGCCTTGGTGCGTCGAACGCAACACGTCAAATCCTCCAGACAATGCCAAATAATTCAGGATTGGGTAGTGGTAAATATCAGAGTGATATAGTAAGGTAGTTAATTCTTAATGATTCAAAATCCCGAGATTTTTACCATCT
>NZ_FLUY01001502.1 GCF_900092655.1 Candidatus Thiosymbion oneisti | reverse complement strand
CCCTCGAAATCAGCCGCCGCATCCTCCAACGCCTCGGCGAAACCCCAGAGGCCCTCCGCGATCTCTCGGTCTCGCTCAA
>NZ_FLUY01001406.1 GCF_900092655.1 Candidatus Thiosymbion oneisti | reverse complement strand
TTCGCGCGCTTCGTCGTTTTCTCTTCCGCATCCTGACCGACCACGACAAGCGGTCAGCAGCTAACTTAATGGCATTGGTCGCAAACCTTACCTGGGATTATGCAGCATGCGCATGGTCGAGTCCAAACACCCGAAGGTCGCGAACCTCGTGCGCCGTAGCTTCCAGTCGCGGGCTTCCAGCCGCCAGCCGGGACAGGCGCGTATGGATTCTGCCGAAGACATAGTGGTGGGACGGACCACCGCTGCAACGGCTGGTGACTGGTAGCTAGACGGGCTAGGCTGCGCTCACCCGACAACATGAGCTGTCCAACAGCCGACCGGATCACTTTTCCTATGCTCAATCAAGCCCTTGTTGGGTGGCGCTGGAGCATCAGGATTTCTCCCACACCTGTCTTGCAGCAGGCAAGCCGGAACATGTCCGAAGTTTGGTCGAAGGATCGATTTTTTACTATGATGTTCTTGGTGCTTCGGTCTTCGCCGGATGTTGGCATCCCACCTCCCTCCATGAGCTTTACTTCATGTACATTTATCAGTTACTTTGCATTTTTCTTTCGGTGCTGATCTTCCAGGCATGCTCGTCACCTGGAGCCGTAACTTCGTCGGATGACAGCCGTGCCGCGCGCCCTTCTGCTTCCGATTCACAATCCGGTGGGCCGGCAATGGCCCAGGAATCCCATGGTGGCGGACAGATGGTCCCGGCGGTTGTCGGGTTGCCGCCGAGTCCGGGCAACGACGCTATTTATCGCATAGGACCGCACGATTTGTTGGAGATAGCGGTTTTCAATGTCGATGAGCTATCCAGTGAGGAACGTGTGAACGAGGATGGGAGTATCATTATGCCTCTGATCGGCAGTGTGTCCGTTGGTGGGCTTACGCTGCGGGAAGCAGAGCAAAGGCTCGCTGATATCCTAGGGCGGACCTACCTCCAAGATCCCCAGGTCAATATCTTCGTTTCGGAATATGCCAGTCAAGACGTAACGGTAGTCGGCGCGGTGAGAGAGCCTGGCGTATTTCCGCTAAGGGGGCGCACTACGCTGTTGCAGGTAATTGCACTGGCGGGGGGGGTCAACGAGCTGGCGAACGAGGACGAGGTTGTTATCTTTCGAGGTCAGGGAACCCCCCATGCGCAGGCCTATGTGGTCAGTCTCGATAAGATCCAAGATGGCAATCTACCGGATCCCGTCTTAGTGGGCGATGACCGTGTCGTCGTGCCCAAGTCGGGGACCGTAGTCTTCTTCAAGGGCATCAGGGACACATTACGGGGCTTTGTGCATCTCGGCACCGTCGGCATCTTCTAGAGCTCGGAATATAGGCCAATGTCAAGCGCAGTGAATCCGGCTGGTGCCGTGCGGTCCGATCGTCAGATCGAACCGGGGGTACGGAGCGGGAACCTGCAACAGCTAGAGGAGGTTGGAGTCTCCGTAAGCCATCGGGAGGACGACGAAGATCTCATCGATCTTCGAGAATATTGGAATATTCTGGTAAGGCGTAGAGCCACCGTTGCCATGGTTCTAGCCGTGTCGCTGGTGGTCGCTGTATTGGTCACCTTTCTGGCAACGCCGGTTTTTCGTGCCGAGACACTGATCCAGATAGATCGTGAAGAGGGAAAGGTTCTGGAGTACCAGGATCTAACGACCCAGGAATCTTTTAATTCCAAGGATTTTTATCAAACCCAGTACGAGCTTCTCCGGAGCCGAAGTCTTGCAGGACGCGTCATCGACCAGCTTGGCCTGCGGTCCGCGGGCGCGGGCGCCTCCGATGCATCGGATACAGATGCACTCTCATTTTTCAGTGAAGTTGCCGGTACCATCACAGATTGGATAAAGGGCGACAGTTCACAGGCGGAAGAAGTCGTGGAACCCGACGTGAAGACCCTGTTCTTGGAGAATCTGAAGGTCCGTCCGGTTAAGAACTCCAGACTGGTCCGGGTGAGTTATGACAGTCTGGATTCTAAGGAAGCGGCCGCTGTCGTCAATGCCATTGCGGAAAATTTCATTAACATGAACCTCGAGCGTCGCCACGAGGCCTCAGCGTACGCCAAGACCTTTTTGGAAGAGCAAACTGAGCAGGTGCAGGCAAACTTGGAGGATTCCGAACAGCGGTTAGTGGCCTATGCACGAGAGCGGGAAATCATAAACCTCGATGACAAGCTCGAGATCCTGATGCAGAAGCTCAAGGAAATGAGCTCAGAGCTTATCCAAGCGGAGTCGGCGCGCATCTCGGCAGAGGCCAAGTACCAGGAGATGCTGAAAGAAGGCCCGGCTAGTACCGCCGCCAGCCTCGGAAACCGTGTCGTTGAGAGCTTCAAGGCACGCAAGGCCGACCTCGATATCGAGTACCAAGAGCTGATTAAGATCTATAAACCCAGCTATCCGCGGATGCGGCAGCTCCAAAAGCAGATCGCCGAGATCGATCGGAAGATTGCCGACGAATTGGCGGCTATTGCCAAGTCGGTCGAGACCGACTTCAAAGCCCAGATACGCAGGGAAGCAAAGATCAGGCTGCGTATCAGCGAGATCAAAGAAGAGATTCTCGCGCTGCAGGACCGCAGTACCGATTATCAAACGCTCAAACGCGAGGTGGACACGAACCGGGGGCTTTACGATGGCTTGCTTCAGCGCATGAAGGAAGTCGGTGTCGCCGCCGGTGTCGGAACCAACAATATCTCCGTTGTCGATTCCGCCGAGATCCCGCGTGGCCCCTATAAGCCAAACCTCAAGAAAAACCTTGCGATCGCACTTGCGCTCGGCCTGTTTGGCGGCATTTTGTTGGCGTTTCTCTCCGAGTCCATGGACGACACGATGAAGAGCAGCGAACAGGTAGAGAAACATGCCGGAGTACCGGTATTGGGTATCGTACCCTTCGTGTCCGCCGCGAACCAGGATAGCGAAGTGCAATCCGTTTCGTTACTCGCCCACCAAGCTCCACAAAGCGTCCTCGGTGAGGCTTTCCGTTCGCTGCGTACGTCCCTCATTTTTGCGACTGCGGAGGGTGCTCCCAGGGTTCTCCATTTCACGAGCTCAAATCCGAGCGAAGGCAAGACGATGGTAGCCGTGAATACAGCGGTCACCTTCGCGCAGACCGGCAACAAGGTATTGCTTATCGACGCGGATTTGCGCGATCCGTCGCTCCACCAGGTGTTTTCTCTTCCGAACACGGAAGGTCTCACGAACTATTTGGCCAGTGACGTCGAACCCGCACGGATCGCCCAGGCGACGAATATCTCGCGTCTGTTCGTGGTCACTGCCGGGCCTGTATCGCCGAATCCGGTCGAACTCCTTTCCAGCGGCAAAATGCTCGACCTTGTCGGCTTGGCGCAGGAAAAGTTCGACTATGTGCTCATTGATGGACCACCTGTTCTTGAGCTGGCGGATGCCCTGGTGCTTGCGAGTCTGGCCAGGGCGAGCCTGTTCGTTGTCGAAGCAGACAAGACACGTGCCGGAGTGTTGGCTGCCTCGATCAAACGGTTGTCGGGCGCAAATGCACGGATTGTCGGCTGCGTACTCAGCAAGGTCAGGTACGCTAGCGGATACGGATACGGATACGGATACGGATACTACGACCCCTATCGCTATGGCTACGGAGCCGTGGACGAACAGGCAACTAGTCTACCCGAGCGATCGGTATCCTAAGAACCGGTCTGACTTACGACTGTTACCTGCGGAATCGAGATCCCGCTCAATCTCGTTAAAGCGATCCATTATTCGCCTCAATCGAGCGCCAAATCTGGCCCCTTGATCCCGCGCAGTCAGACAGGCATTGAATCCCACTGACGGATGGTTCCCGACCTAATTATCCTGGCGCTCGACTATTACCGGACGCCACTGCGGTTCTCTCATCTGGCAGATCCGGAGCGGGCGTTGTCCGAAAGCCTCGAGAATCTTATAGATGATATTGGCAGCGTATTGTCACCGCAAATCGTTGAGGCTGCCGCCAAGGCGCTGGGGATCCGACCGACAGAGGTCGAACGCGCAGTGCATTTTTTTCTACGCCACGTACTCTTGTCTCCGAGGAATGATCATTACCGTGTCCTGGGGCTGTCTGAAAACGCATCCGACGAAGCCATTCGTCGACACTACCAACTTCTCATTGGTATCTTCCACCCGGACCGATTCCGGGACGATTCCGAGTACGATGCGGCATGTACGGCACGCATAAACGAAGCCTACGATGTCTTGAAGCATCCAGCCGAACGTCGGAAGTACGACCGACAGCGGACCTCTCGGTCACGGCGGGGAGCAGCCAAGGGAATCGATGGGGGGCTTGTGGGGTCCCATTCATCGACCTTACCCCTTGGGCCAACCAACGAACCTGGTGCACGAGTCTTGATTCGCAGGCCATGGCTGCCGACTAGGTACCTTGTTTGGTGGGGAGGGGGTGCAGCCTTGGTGGTAGTGACCTTGGCGATATTGTTTTCCAACAGACAGCCGTTGCTCAGAGCTAATCCGGATCTGTCGCATGATCCGTTGGCGACTCTACCGTACCTCAAGGCATCGCCTATCAATCCGATTCGGCACCCCGATCGATCCTTTCCGGCCAATACCGCCATTGGTACCCGGGAAGCCGGGCCTTTTCAGTCGCCTGGACCTCCCACGGTCGTCGCCTCGTCGGTACACCTCGACCCATCGGACTTTCAGGAGAAGGAAAAACTCAAGGAGAAGACACGAAGCCAGCCGGGGAAGCGTCAGCCTTCGGATTTGGGGACACTTGCCAAATGGCATAGCGAAGGGGAAACGGGCCGAATCTTGCCGAAACAGACGGAATCACGAGAGGCAAGCCGAACCCGGCTTGATTTGATCGCCCGGCTGATCAACTCCTATCATGCGGGCAATCTGGATGGCTTGGTGGGCCTGTTTACGGCCGATGCGCAGGTAAACAACGGTAGTGGAACGGATTTTATCCGGAAAGACTATGCCGGGTTGTTTGCCGAGACGTCGGGGCGTCGATTGTCCATCGGTAATCTGAAATGGGAATCCAAGAGCGGCGGTAGAGCAGTTGGTCGGGGTGGGTATCAAGCACGCATCAAGGAGCACCGAAACGCCACATGGCAGTCTTCATCAGGGGAGGTGCTGATCGAGCTCACCCCATGGATGTCCGGTTACAGGATTTCTAAGCTGATCTATACCCTAAAGGCTATTTCAGGGGCTGTTCAGCCCAGTATCCGAAAACTGTGGTTTCCAGGTGCTGGTTTCCAGGTGCCAACCATGGGGGAGAGTAAGGCTCCTCCCCTAATGAATAAAGTGCCGCCCGCTGCTTCAGTGGGATACGCGGGCCAGCAGGCGAAGCTGCTGAAAAGCGGCGAAAGGACATAACGTTACATGCTGATTTTACGGCGCGTCTTGTTAGTCATTGTGGCCACCTTTTTAGGGTGGCGCATGATGTCTTTCGGCATCAGTGAATATTACCTGGGGAGGGCGTCCGCAGGGGACGCTTCGGCAATCGACAGGGCACTCGTTTGGAATCGACGGCATCCGGATACCCTGTACCGAAAATCCCAAACAATCGGGGAAGAGGATCCCACAGGCTCGTCAAACCTATTGTGGCGATCGTTCGCCGAAAATCCTGCTTCCTCGTTTCCCTTGCTTGTGCTTGCGGACAAGGCAAAAAATGCGGGCGACCGAGACCAAGCCGATGCATTGATCAGGATCGGCGCCGAATTGATGCCGGCTAATCCGACAGTCCAAATCCTTGTGGGTAACTATTGGGCAACTCTAAGGAATGTCGGTGCGGCGATGACCTATTGGTCGCAGGCACTCGTGGCAAGCCGGCAAGCTTCGAACAAGCTGTTCCCGACGTTGCTCAGGCTGGCTGAGGAACCACGGACCATCGGCTTCTTCCGGTCCCTGGCGGAATCTCCGCCGTCATGGTGGGAAGGTTTCTTCCGATACGTGACAAGACGAGCGCGGGATCTGGAAACGGTCAGAACGCTTTATGCCTTTCGCCGCACCACGGATGGCCCCCCCCCGA
Organism: Candidatus Thiosymbion oneisti; assembly: GCF_900092655.1. Lineage (GTDB taxonomy): Bacteria > Pseudomonadota > Gammaproteobacteria > Chromatiales > Chromatiaceae > Thiosymbion > Thiosymbion oneisti. Next base: position 16,990 of record NZ_FLUY01001406.1, on the reverse strand, counting down.
CGCGGGAGGAGCGCAACCACTATACCCGGCGCTTGAAGCGAGAAGGCAAAATTACGGAGGCCTACTTGGTATGGGTAAACGGGCTCGACGAAGTGGAACAGGCATATCTGGGGATTATCAATAACCGAAGCTTTGAAATCGAACCGACGAACACCGGATTCGATTGGCATCTCGATCGTACCGATCGGGTTATCGTCACTACCACGACCACTGCCGGGGTTGAAGGCAAGCAGGCGCTTCATTTGACCTTCAAGCGCCGAGAGAAGCCCTATCGCCACATCTACCAGCCGTTGTTCCTGGATCCGGGGGCCTCCTACCGCGTGACGGGTAAAGTGCGTGTTGACAACCTCGATTCGCGGGGCGGACTCAAATGGGTCGTTGTTTGCCAATCTCCAACGCCCCGGGTTCTTGGGGAAAGCGGGAAGTTTCTGGGCTCGAGTGAGTGGTACGAATTTTCCTTCAGGGTCCAGTTGCCGACAGACTGCATGGCGCAAGAGATCCGCCTCGTCTCCGCCGGAACCTATGGATTCGAGCACAAGATGACCGGCAGTATCTGGTTCGATGCCATATCGATGCACAAGGTCCTCACGCCACGCATAGAGGTCAAATCATCACCTCCGAACGAAACCTCGACGGCGGAGCCTGCCGGTTCGACAACGGATTGAGATTTCAACGCGCTCGACGTGAACGAGGCGTGCCACCGGTAATCGGATTTACCCCTGAAGTCACCCGCCTCAGTAACCCCAAATATCGCTGCGCCCACACGCGCCGGGAGTGGTGAGTCTGTACATAATGGCGCCCGCGTTCACCCATCGCGGCGGCCTCGGCAGGATGCTCACGTAGATACAACACCTGTTCGGCCAAGGCCTCCGGTGTCTCGGGCGGCACGACAAGTCCCCCGCCGGACGCCATCAAGATCTCTGCGCTCCGCCCCTCGCCGGATAAGATCACGGGACACGCCATACTCAGTGCTTCAAACATCTTCGAGGGGTAGTTACCCTTAAAGAGCTCACTCTTTCGCAATGCCACAATACAAGCATCTGCTCCCTCGTAGAACCTGGGTACCTGTTCCTTGGGTTGGACCGGGTAGAAGACGCAATTTTGGAGGTCCTTCTGATCCTTCAGACTTATCAGCTTCTCCTTTTCTGCCCCGTGGCCAACAAAGGTAAAGAGGATGTTCTGATCGGCAATGTACTGCGCGGCCTCAAGCAGCGTCTCCAGTTTCTGGCCCATTCCGTGAGTCCCAACGTAGACTACAACGAACCTATTTCCCCAGCCGAGTTCCTCACGGTACTGATCCCGTCGACCCTGCCTCGAAAAGTGCTCGAACAATACCCCGTTGGGTATTACGGCGAGCTTGCTCTCCGGTACATGGTACTTGGCTTGGATCTGCGCCTTGTAGCCTTCGCCGACGGTCACCAATCGATCACAGTGACGGTAAAGATAGCGGGCCAAACCGTCCAGCAGACGCACGAGGGAACCTTTCCGCATCAAACCGACGACTTCAATCGACTCCGGCCAGAGGTCACGGACCTCGAAAACGAAGGGGCACCGCTTGAGTTTGGAGATGATGTAACCGCCTAGCCCAGCGAAGAACTGTGGCGAGGTGGCAACCACAACATCCGGCGACTGGATCCGGAATGACCCGAGAACGGCCGTGACCATGAAGCTCACGAAATCCAGGGTCCGCCGAAAAAAGCCCTGGTTGGCGGCCATATAGGTCCATACGCGGTAAACTTTGATCCCGTCCATGGTCTCTGTTTGCAGCAAAGCGTTACGATAACCCTGGTAGACCTTGCCGAAGGGAAAGTTCGGCGCGCAGGTGAGTACCGTCACCTGCTCCCCCGCTTCCACCCATTCCCTGACGTGCTCGTAGGTCCTGGAAGCCGGGGCGTTGGTCTCCGGCGGGAAGTTGTCTGTCACGAACAGAATGTGCATATCAGACCCAACGGAGCACGACCTCACTGACCCGCCCCGGCAAGCCGACGCAGAGGCATCTGTTCGGCTCGCTGATGCCGAAGTGCGGATGATAGGTCGTCTTTTCAAGTACACCGCTCCCTGCCCTAATCTCCAAACCAATGGCCTGACCGCCGGGCAGACGTAATCGACCCCGTGAGCAATCCTCCGAAATCTCGACGGACATCTCAGGGTGAAAGTGAAAGCGGGCCTGTGCCTCGGTGCAAGGTCTCTCGATTTCGTCCCGCACCGCCAGATACCCCTTGCCGAGCTTCCAGCGACGTTTGTGCACTGGCCTTCCCGGCAAACGCCGATAGCCGTCATGGGCACAGCGTACCTGAATGCCGTCCTGCCTCTGCTCGACCTTTAGATCCCTGGGCCGCGCCCGGCGGGCGACCCTGAAGCCGGACCAGACCTCGCTGGAATCCTGCCGGTCGATAACCACCGTATTGTGCGCCGCAGTTCCACGCTGCCGTTCGCGCTCCGGGCCGGTCCCATAGCGGGATGTCCCCGAGTTCACAAACACCCGTTGACCGAACAGAGAAAGCTCGAATGACAAGGTATCTGCGTGGGCGTGCCCAGGGATGTAATCGGGCCCGATCCTCGCAACATCCAGCAGCACGCAGGCCGCTCCATAGTCCAAGCGGATGTAGCCGCTCGCGGCCAGATGGTGAATAGGGTCAGGCGCCAAGGCACAGACCGGCAGACCCAGACGCATAGCATAGGCATCCAATTCCGCAGGTGGGCAGGCAATATCGAAGGCCGCATCGTTGAACAGAGCGATCTCGCCATCGGGATGACACATCACGGCGAGCCACTCCCGCATCAATTCGATCAGTCCGCACAAGCGGGCCTCCCAGGCAGGGTCCACTCCGGCGTCCGGGTAGGTTCGCAGCAGATTGAGCAGGTCGAGCAGATCCTCCAGGATCAGACTATGGTACATGGGACTGAGCTCGAAGTGGCCCCCGTCGGACAGAATCTGCTCCTTCAGCTCCCGGTCCAGCACGGCCAGACCCTTCTCCACCCAGCGCCGCGCTTCCTCCCCCTGGAAGAACAGACCAGCGAACACCAACGCCTTGGCATTGGCTAACAGGTGATTGCCTAATAAATGGTACTCCAGGCGCCGGCTTAGATAGCGCACCTGTACCGCGAGGCTCCGCACCCAGGTCGGCGCCAGGGCGTTACCCGCCAGCGCCCACTTGACCCAGTTCACCAGGCGCATCGAGATGGGGTAAGGCTCCCAGCCGATCCCCACCGCGGGTGGATTCTCCGCCAGCCAACGCACGATCAGCGCGCGGTGCTGTTCGGTGCGGCCTTCTGCACCCTCGGCGTTCAGGTCGTCGAAATAATGCAGGTTATAGAGCCAGAGTTTTTCCCAACTCGGATGATTCCAGTCGGAAGGGGCCTTGATCGCGTACCGCTCATTCAGAAAACAGAAGGCATATTCGTTCAGAAGGGAAGGGTTCAGGAGCGAAGCAAGACGCCGGGCCGGGCGCTGCCAACGCCCTGTAGTGACCCTGACTGCCGGAGCCGGCCTCAGGTCAGGCGTTGGCCGGTGGGCTTGGAACCAGAGACGGCTATACACTTGAATGGGCCGCAAATGCCGCATCGTGTAGAATAAGCGCAACCCACGCGCCAGCCCGGCCAAGGCTGGTACTCTTGCGCACAAAATCCGAAAACAGGAACCACGGATCACGCGAATCTGGAACTATTGAGGTGGACCCCGGAACCTAGCCGTCCAGGGACGTCAAACCACCGCCATCGCAAGGCGACCAAATGGTTCCTTGGGGTCACCAACAACGAGCGCTGGCACCTGGAGCGGGCAGCAGCGATTCCCGTAACTTGCCCTCCCTGGCACCTGGATTCCGGCGTCCCAGCCGGAATGACGGCCTGCTGTTTTGGCGTAAGCCGGCACAACGGTGCTCCTGATTCGATCCAAGCGAGCAGTCATCGGCTCCTCTCCCCCGAAGGTATTATCTTTGGTTCTTTATGGATTCCAGACTGCTCGAAGGGGACGGCGGTCCGCAGCACTCTGACCGATGACAGAACAGGCAGTCTTTTCTCAACAACAGCAAGTTATACGACGTCCCTCTGGCTTGCTGAGAAGGCGAATTTGCGCAAAATATCCTACCAGTCTGGAATCCATAAAGAGCCTTACCTTTTACGATACCCTCCCGCCGGGAGAGGGGTTGGGGTGAGGAGATCGAAACCGGGCATTCTCCATCCGAACTTAAACATTAGGGTTACAATAAAATACAGGTGACAGCATGTTTAAGATAAAAAAAGAGTTAATAGGCTCACTCCTATTGCTTCTAATATCTCTATCTATTTCTTTATTGATGGGAGAATTATTGATTCGGTGGTTAGCTCCTCAACAACTGCAGCGTGGATATGTCATTCCCGACGCTGATTTGGGCCATATATTGGGGCCTAATCAAGTTTATTATGATGAACTTGCGCCTAAATATTTCACCTATCATGTAAGAACAAATTCCAACGGATTGCGAATGGATGATGAAGTTGATTTATCGGTAGATAAAAAAAGAATAATAATGTTGGGCGATTCATTTACATTTGGATGGGGAGTCGAAATTGGGAAATCGTTTGCACAAATAATAAAGGAAAATATGGAAAAACAGTATCATAATATTCAGTTATTAAACGCAGGGATTGGTGCTTATTCAACCGGACACGTCTTAAAATACCTGAGAAGATTTCATAAAAAATTAGATATAGACGGCGTTATATATTTTATGAATTCAAACGATTTGCAAGATAATATGAAGACAAGCATAGATTATCAGGTTGTTTCATTTGATAAAACAGAATCTGGCTTAATAACCCTAAAAGATAAAAAAGTTTATTCACAAGTTAAACGATTCGTGGTAACCAAAGTTCCTTTATATGTTTGGTTAAATAAAAACTCTCATCTGTTTGTGTTCATAAAAAGAATCTTAAAAGGTTCAAGCAGAAATGCAGACCCTGTTGTAAAAGTAAGCGAAAACACTCTTTCGCCTGAAAATGAGAGGATGGTACATGCGGTAGCGATGGCTCATTTAGATCGATTATCAGAGTATTGTAAAGAAAACTCACTCCCATTGTTAGTTATTTGGATTCCCGATCAAAGAGAACTTTTCGCTGGGAATATACCATTCTATGAAAGGTTTAAGGGAAAAGTTGTAAAAAGAGCGTCAGAAACGAATTACAGTTATTATGATCCCACTAAAGAATTAAAGGCGATGGTTAGTGGGGAAGAAGTTAGTGATATTTATTTTCCAGAGGGCCACTATAATGAAAAAGGATACTATTACTATTCCTTGGCTGTCGAGGAATCTATTAGAGATTTTATCGATCAATATTATGGAATATGAACAGTCCTGACAAGGCAAACTTGATTTGCTTGGCTTTTCTCGTTCCCACGCAACGAGACTGTGAAAGTATTGCCGGATTTTCAGAGCTTCAGGGACAAGGAAACACAATTTCCTTATTTAGCCAAAAATCTTTCTCCTCGGCCCCACTTGATACGGAATTCAGCGTGAAATATGGTAGCTTCATCCCACCGCTTCCGGGAAAACCGAATACTTTCACAGTCTCAACGCGTGGGAACGAGAGAAATGGACGCAAATTCGGAATCGATTCCATTTGCGTTTATTTGCGTTCATTTGCGGATAAAACAGAAACACCAGCCAGCTCGATGCTCACCCGGCTCACCTCCAGCAACTCCTCGACCGGAATCGGCGGGGGACCGCCTTCCCGCAGGGTAGCCACGAAGGCCGCGGCACAGGCTTTTTGGCCTTTGTCCTGCCGCCACAGGCGCTGCCTCCGGAAGGACGGCCAACCGAAGCCGGTAAGGGTTCGAAAATTGTCGAGCCGCAGCACCCGCCCGGCGGTGAAGACCTCCAGCCGCTCCTTGGGAAAGGTCTTAGAGCCGTTGGCGAAATAGTGGATGGTCCCGATAGAGCCGTCGTCGAAGCTGAGTTGCAGGGTGACGGTATCCCCGGTCGGGCCGGACATTACTGATCGAGAATGCTTGCCGATAGGCGCCGCGGCCAGGTAGCGCAGCAGATCGATGAAGTGACAGGCCTCGCCCAGGATGCGCCCGCCGCCGACCTCCCGGTCCTGGGTCCAGTGGTCCGCCGGGATTGCCCCGGCATTCACCGTCATCACCAGGGCTTTAGGGCCGGGCGCTCCCGCAAGCAGCCGCTTCATAGTCCGGACCAGGGGTGAGAAACGCCGGTTGAAGCCGACCATCAGGTGCAGCGCCTTCTTCCGGTCCAACGCTGCTTCATGGGCCTGTGCGATCCGTGCCAGGTCCTCCAGGGTAAGACACAGCGGCTTCTCCACGAACACATGCTTACCGGCCTCGAGCGCCCGGAGCACGAAACGGGCATGGCTGTCGTGGCGGGTGCTGATGACCACTGCGTCCAATTCTTTGTTCGAAAAGAGCCGATCGGTATCCGTGGTGGTCTCCTCAAAACCGAACTTACGGCCCGCATGCACACCGCTCACGCCTGTGCTCGATGCCACGGAGACCAGGCGTGCCCCCGCCGCTTTGAAGGCCGGGATCAGGATCGCCGTCGCATAGCCCCCGGCACCCACGAAGCCCACCGATGGTTGCCGGGCCACGTCCGTTGCGACCGGTGCCGGATTCAGGCGCACCGTGGCCGCCTGTAAGGCCTGATCCGACTGCACTGCCGGGCCTGGATACTCCAGCAAGATGCCGAGCGAGGGTTCGGTCCCCGCTACTATGGCATAGGCCTGTTCCGCCTGCTCCAGGGCAAAGCGGTGCGAGATCAGGGGTTTTACGTCCAGGGCACCACTGGCCATCATGTCCAGGATCGCCTCCAGGTTACGCTGCTCGGTCCAGCGCACGAAGGCCAGCGGATAATCCTGCCCCTTGTCCTCGTAATTCGGATCGTAGCGACCCGGCCCGTAGGAGCAGGATACCTGAAAGGTCAGCTCCTTCTCGTAGAAATCCGCCCGCGACAGCTCCAGCCCGGTCACCCCCACCAGCACGATGCGCCCACGTTTGCGGCACATCAGCGCCGCCTGGTGCACCGGCTCACTGCTGCGGGTGGCGGCCGTGATGATCACCGCATCCACCCCGCGTCCGCGCGAAAAGGTCTCGGCGGCGGCCAGTGGGTCTTCGCCCGTCGCCGGATTCACCACCTCGGCCCCGAAGCCCTGTGCCAGCGCTAGCTTCTCGGCATCCAGGTCGATACCCAGCACCCGGCAGCCCTGGGCCCGCAACAGCTGCACCGTCACCAGACCGATCAGTCCCAAGCCGGTCACCACCACCACCTCGCCCAGGGTCGGTGCCACCAGGCGGATGCCCTGCAACCCAATGGCGCCGAGCACGGTGAAGGCCGCCGCCTCGTCGGAGACCGCGTCCGGCACCTTGGCGCACAGATTCACCGGCACGCTCACCACCTCCGCGTGTTTGCCGTTGGACACCACCCGATCGCCCACCGCGAATCCCGACAGGCCTGCGCCCACTTGGGCACCCACCTCCAACACCGTGCCCAGATTGCAGTAACCGAGTGGCAGCGGTTGGTCCAGCTTGTTGAGCACCGCCTCCACCGTCGGCGCCAGACCGTCGGTCTTGAACTTGTCCAGCACCATCCGGACCTTCTCCGGTTGCTGGCGGGCCTTCTCGATCCACCCGGCCTTGCCGAACTCGACCAGCATGCGTTCGGTTCCCGCCGACACCAAGGTACGGGAGGAACGGATCAGCAGTTGACCGCGCTTGACAGCGGGACAGGGGACATCGGCTACTTCCGCGGCACCGGTCCTTAGAGATTGAAGAATCTGTTTCAATATGGGTACAGCCTTTTCTTATGCTGCGCGGACTAATCGTTCAGACCCCACCTCGTCATTCCAGCAGGGATTACCGGAATCCAGGTGCCATGGATGGCAAAAACAGTAGTACCCCGTTTCACCAAAATTTTCTGGTAAAGCCAGTCTCTGTCATCTCGACCGCAGGGAGAGATCTTTGTCGAGAAGGCAACCACTCAAGTCACAAGATTTCTCGCTGCGCTCGAAATGACAACCAGCAAAATTAGATGAAATTGAATAGTAGGGATCTGAATGACTACTCCGCGCACCGGGCATCAAACACGGAACAAAATAGCAGAAATCGACGATGTGAATTGCAAAACATCAACCGGTCTTTCGCATCTCGGCGATAATCAATATATGTCTGGTTTCGCGAGATCCCGCCAGGCCAGCACGGTGACGCCCTCCCGTTGATATCCCGTAGCGCCACCATAGACAAGCCAGGGCGGCAAGGCGGCATCCCTGGCAAAACCTGTCCATTTCCTCACCGCATCAAGCCAATCGGTGACAAAGGTTGCGCCGGACTTGATCTCAACACTCTGCAGTTGCTGCCCCACTTCGAACAACAGATCCACCTCATGGCCCACATTGTCGCGCCAGAAATAAAGATCGGCGGGCTGCGCTGCGTTGAAGCGCTGCTTGACGAACTCGGAAACGGCCAGTGTTTCGAATAGCGCCCCGCGCTGGGCATGGGTGTTGAGCGTTTCCGCATCGCGAATGCCCAGCAACCAGGCGGCAAGTCCAACATCCAGAAAGTAGAGTTTCGGCGTTTTCACCAGGCGTTTGCCGAAATTACGGAAATAGGGCGGCAACCTCATTGTCAGATAACTCGCCTCCAGCACGCTTAACCACTCGCGTGCAGTGACATGCGAAATCCCGCAATCCATCGCCAGGGAGGAGAGATTGAGCAATTGCCCGGTTCGCGCCGCACACAGCTTCACGAAACGCTGAAAGAGATCCAGATCGCGTACGGCCAGCAATTGCCGGACATCCCGCTCCACATAGGTAGCCACGTAATTGGGAAACCACAGATCGGGCGTCAGATCACGATCATAGATGGGCGGATAGCCACCAAGCCATAACAACCTGTCCAGGTCATCGGACAGCAAGCCGGCGGCCGCCAACTCCGACATAGAAAATGGCAACAACTGTACCAGACCGACACGGCCCGCCAGCGATTGGCTGATCCCGGAACGCAGACCGAACTGTTGTGATCCGGTAAGGACAAACTCCCCCATGCGACACCGCTCATCGACGATACCCTGCAGATAGGAAAACAGATCCGGGCAGTACTGCGCCTCGTCGATGATCGCGCCATCCCTGAATCGATCGAGAAATCCCCGTGGATCGCGTAAAGCGAACTCTCTCTGCTCAGGATTCTCCAGCGTTACATAGTCACGTTGAGGGAAGAGCACACGGGCAAGCGTCGTTTTCCCCGACTGGCGTGGCCCGGTCAACGCCAGAATGGGAAAGCCCTTTGCCAACTTAAGGGCTGTTGCTTGCGCCTGCCTCGGAATCATGCGCCGATCTTACAATATGAAGGTTGCAGATTCAATTTACAGAATATCGAGCTGGGGCACGGCGGACCGCAACGGATATCCTGCTAGGCAATGTCGGCTGGCACCGTAAAGGCCGCTTCGTCGGAAATGGCGTCGGGCACCTTGGCGCAGAGGTTGAAAGGCACACTTACAACCTCTGCATGATGCCCATTAGAGATGACCCGATTACCGACCTTGAAGTCCCGCTCTTGCTCCTTGCCCCTTGAGCCTTGAACCTCTATACCCCGCCGACATTGCAGCAACCCAGGGGCAAAGGCTGATCCGGCTTGTTGAAGACCGCCTCGTCTGTCTCAACCTACTTTGTCGCCTCAATCAGCATGAACAAACCAGCCTTCGGGAACAGCCGTTGGATTAACTCGCGCGGCCAAATTTTACGCGCCAGGTTCAACGCAGCCCCTTGGTGCCGCTGGCCTGCCTCGGAGGTCAGCAAATCGCCGTGGGTCAGTAGGGTGCGGATGCGCACCTTCGAAAACGCCCCGGACAGCCGTTTCGCCTCTGCCACCGAATAGGCTTTGGTGCCGGGGCTTTCCAGATAGCGGGCGTAGATAGTCTTTAAACTGGTGAATGGCCGCAGGCGCAATAACCCATAACGAATCCAGAGCATCATGCCCACCATACTCCACTTGTGGTAGATCATGATCTTCGCCTCCCCCCCACGCTTGAGCACACGCCAGACTTCGCCGATGGCCTTGGGCGTATCCGGACTGTGATGCAGAACGCCCCAGGAATAGATGCGGTCGAAGGTCTCGTCCTCGAAATCCAGGGCCTCGGCGTCACCCCTGCCAGCTGCGAATGCAGCCCGAAAGCCACCAGCCTGCGACGGGTATGCTCGACGGCCCGTTCCGTCAGATCGATCCCCCCCAGGGCAGCGCCCGCCTCGGCAAACTTCTGATGATCCGCGCCGAGTCCCACCCCAATCTCCAACAAGCGCAAACCTCGGGCTTCCTCAAATCGTGCGAAATCCAGGATGTAGGGTTCCAGGCGGTATCGCATTCCGGCCTGGGCGATGTAGCCCTGCTTCTCGGTATTCCGAAGATGAAGCGTCTCGCCGCAGGACGCCTGGTTCCAATAGTCGTGAACTAGCTGTTTATCGTCCTCCATATCCTTCCTCCGGAATAATCGACAAACTGCCGACACCAGATTTCAATACACAGCAATGACAACAGTGTGTAATTGGCATCTATTCGCCCACTGCCGTTGTCAGCAATCAGTCGCTGTACCCTTGGCGGGTCGAACAAGCCCCGGCGTTTCAGGCTTGCGGTCGATAACAGATCCCCCACCAGGTCACGCAGCTCATGACGCATCCAGCGCCTCAAGGGCGCGCCGAACCCGGTCTTGGGACGATAGATGACATCGCGGGGGAGAAAGGGCTCCATGGCCTGCTTGAGCACCCATTTGCCGACACGACCTCGCTGCTTGTATCGGGTCGGGACGCGCGCCGCGAAATCCACCAGATCCGGATCGAGAAAGGGCACCCGCACTTCCATACCCACAGCCATGGACATCTTGTCGGTATAGATCAGGTTGTGATCGGCCAGAAAGAAGCGTTGCTCCAGCAACAACATCCGTTCCAGCCGGGAAAGCCCCTCCGGCGCGGAAGCCAGGAAATCGACGAGTGGTTGTACCACCCGCGCCCGTGCCTCTCGTAACTGCACCCGAACCTCGGGCGTGTACAGGGCCAGGAAATCGGCCTCGCGTGCCCACAGGAAGTAGTTGGCAATGCTCGCGTCGCCATCGAGACCCGCGCCGTTGAACAGCTTCGCCAGCCGGCGCGCCCAAGCACGGCGCTGATCGAGCCGCGAGGCCACTTTATCGAGGCCGGCGCGCATTCCACCAGGCAACCAGCGCCACCATCTCTCAAGGAGTAAAGCATGATGGCGGCGATAACCCGTGAACAGGTCGTCCCCACCCGCCCCGGACAGCAATACCTTCATGCCGTGCTGCCGCGCCAACCGGCTGATGTAGAGCACATTGAGCGGCGCCGGATCGGCCAAGGGCTCGTCCAATTGCACCACCATTCCTTCCAGATCTTGCGCCATCCGCCCGGCGTCGATGGTGACCACATCCAGCGACACCCCCAGATGCCCGGCCACCCGACGGGCATAAGGCAGGTCGTCCGCGGCGCCGGCATCCTGGCCGCCTGCCATCTCAATGGTAAAACAACGGATTTTGGGGTTCAGTTCGCGGGCAAAGGCCACCACCGCGCTGGAATCCAGCCCGCCGGAAAGAAACGCCCCCACCGGCACATCGGCCACCAGCTGCCGGTGCACCGCGCGGCGCAAATGGGTCACGGTGCCATCCAGGGCCGAGGCCTCATCCAAATCGGCCTGGACACCCCGAAACAACGGCAGCCGATACCAGGTCCAGCACCGCTCGCTCCGGCCTTGCCGAACCACCATCGCCTCGCCGGGTTGCAGCTTGCGCACCGGTTTGATGGGCGTGCCGTCGCCGGGGCACCACAAAAATCCCAAGTACCGGTGCAGCGACAACACATCCAGCTCGCGACCCTGAGGCAACAGGGGAAGCAGCGCTTTGATCTCGCTCGCGAAGACGAAACCCTGCGGGGATTCGGCGTAATAAAGCGGCTTGACGCCCAGACCGTCCCGAGCGACCAGCAACGTGCCCTTGCGCCTATCCCACATGGCAAAGGCAAAGATGCCATTAAGGCGCGGCAGCATCGCCTCGCCTTGATCCAGATAGAGATTGAGCAGCACCTCCGTGTCGGAATGGCCGCGGAAGTCATAGCCCTTGGCCTCTAGCTCCTTCCGCAGCTCACGGAAGTTGTAGATCTCGCCGTTGAAAACCAGCGCCACCTGCCCATCGCCACTCAGCATGGGTTGATGCCCGTGAGGCGAGAGGTCGAGGATGGAAAGGCGGGTATGACCCAGGCCGATCCCCGCCGTTTTATCGACATGCAGCCCGGAATCGTCCGGGCCGCGATGGGCGAGTAGGGCAGCCCCCCGCCGGAGTGCGTCACCCAAACACGGCCAAGCGCCTCCAGCGGAGACGCCCGAGAAACCAATTATCCCGCACATCGCGCAACTCGCTTACGGTAATCCGTGGCCACCCGTGCCAGAAAGCTGAAGGTGTCGTCGGCGCAACGCTTCCAGTCGAATGCAAGGGCAGCAGTGTAGCTGACCTCCGCTTTCTCAGTGCGTAACGCAGGAGAAGCAATAAACTCTCGCAGGGCACGGGCGATGTCGTCCGGCCGCTCTGGATCAAAATAGACACCGGCGTCTCCCAGCACCTCCGGCATGGGCCCGCGATCCGAACAAGCCACCGGCAGGCCGGCAGCCATGGTTTCCAACAGGGTGTTGGGCATATTCTCGCAGCTCGACGCGAACAGCCCCAAGTCCGCTTGCGCATAAAGATCATGCAATTCCGAATAGGCCACGGCACCATGATAATGCACCCATTGTCCCGCCGGATCACAGCGTGCGATATCCGCATTAAGGCCAACCAACGCCGGCGGATAGGCAGGACCGACCAGGTCGAGCGCCAGTGGCAAACCTTCTCGCCTCAAGGCCGAAACCGCCTCGACAACATGCCATTGGTGTTTGTACTGATCGATGATCGAGACATAGATCACCCGGTAGGGGCGCTCCGCATGGTATGCGTCGATCGGACGCTGACTTCTAGGCACCAAACGAAATCGGGGATTGAGCCCATGAGGAATAATCGGGCATTCGGTCTCTAGCTGCCCCGTTACGCGCAACACAGATGATTTGGCCGCTTGTGTCAGAAAAATGACCCCGTCCGCACGACGAAAGGACCGAGACTGAGCCCAGCGTAACAACAGCAGCTTTAGCGTCGTCACCGACCAGCCGTACCTTAACAACTCTTCCAGCTCGAACGGCAGCAGATTTCGACTCATGGTGACAACCGGTCGGAAGCGCCCGGCATAACTCCCGCCGGGGACAAACAACAAATCGCACCCTGCAGACGCCGCCTCCTTCGAGAGCTGGCGGCGCTGCCACAAGGTCCGCCGCAACAATCCCCGGTTCAGTTCGGCTGGTTGGCGTTTTTCGAGCCACGGGCGGTCCGCGATTGCTGCCAAGGTTTGCGATCCACCCCAGATGACGATGCGCGCAATACCCTGTTGTTCCGGTTCCGCTGCGGCAAGCAGCTCGATTAGATGGGTGACCCCACCGCCCCGGCGCAAGTTAGTCGCGTCGATACCGATAATCATGAGACGTTCCAGCCTATTATTGATGATCTAATTGCATCAATCACATTGCATTCTTTCGTGGAATAGCCAATGGAAGCCACAGATAATCGCCAAGCTTGAGATCCCAACTCGCCGGACTAAAGGGTTCAAATCCACCTCCGGGATGGAAGGTCATTTCACCAAAGAAAATCCGGCCGTCGCATTGGTAGAGATAAACTCGCATAAAGGGGAAGCCCGAGGCAAGGAAGGCGTCTTGCGGCCCGGATCATTTGATCCAGTAAAGGCAGCTGCGCCGCTTCGCCCGGATAACCTGGATAAAGAAGGGTAAATGGCAGGCGCTCCCAATCCAGGGTAAAAGAGTTTCGCGAATGGGCTGTATGCCGATCGAAATCGACCTGAACAAAGCGCGGCTCGCCATCGAAACAGAATAATTTATAATCAACGAGATCATTACCGTCCGTCGGAACCAGTAGCGGTTCAATCAGCAGCCGGGGCGGAATATCCCGGTACTGATATTCACGCCCTTCCGTATAATAGTTGCGCGTCAACCAGCTATTTGCTTTATCTATTAGTCGCTCTACGTCCAATTCGGATTTGCGATGAATGATCGCATTCATCCCTGAGCCATGGTTTGCCTTCAAGCAACGGTGTCCGGTTCCAACTTATTGATATACATAGATTTCTTTTTCATAAAGCGCCATAGCGCCGTATACGGGCGCTATAAGCAAAAGATTTAGGAAAAAAGTCAATAAAAGATCTAACCCAATTCATCATGACTTTCCCTCACGGATTTCGTCAGCAGCCAAACCCATCCACTCGGTCGCAAGCCGTCTCGGCAGCGATGATCCAAAAACCCGCTCCCATCCCAACTCCGCTACAGAAGCAGGGTGGGATAAGACGAAACGGGCGATCTGCCCCAATCGGGAAAACCCGGCCCCGTTGGCGGCCTGCTTCATCCAACTGCACACGGATTCACGAGCAAAGATGCCATCTGCGTCGATCTGTCTGTGTACCCAATGCCGAAATGTTTCAAAGCTTTCGCTGTCGGCGTCTACCGGATCGGGATGCCCGCTCTGGTGCAGCCAGTAGCTCACCATGGCTACCTGTGAATCCACTTTCTGCCGCACACCGCCTTCATCGTGACTGATCTGCGATGCGTGCTTTCGGATGTATACCAAAGGCTCTCGCAGGCTCGTCAATTCACCGACTGCTGACAAACGCAGCCACAGATCCCGATCTTGTGCCCGCCGAATTCGTGGCCGGTAGCCGCCGACGCGCCGGGAGGCCTCCGTTCGAAAGAAGGCAGACGAATGGGCCGGGAATTTACGCGCGGTGAGCAAGTGCGCGAGCAAACTTCGATGGGCGGTCGGATACTGACGGACCGCCGAACGTCTTCCGTGCCCATCGATCAACACGAGTCCGGTCCCAATGAAGACCAGCTCCACATTTTCGGCGGCGCAACGCCATTGTGATGCCAGCCGATTCGGCTCACAAAGGTCGTCGGCGTCCAACCGTGCTATCCAGATGCCGCGGGCGCGGGCGATCCCCGTATTCAATGAATCCGCAAGGCCGGTATTCGGCTTGCTGATGGGCACAATTCGTCTGTCCGCCTCCGCATAGCGGGCGATGATGTCTGCCGTTGCATCCGTACTGCCGTCATCGACCAGGATGAACTCAAAGTCGCGCCACGTTTGGCACAACACGCTTTCGATGCTCTCCGCCAGCCAACGCTCGGCGTTATAGCAGCTCATGACCACCGAGATCGGCGGCACTGTCGCTCCGTTGTCACTCACGATTTTCCCTGCCTCTCTGCCAAAGACCGCCGTAGTTCTTCAGCGTCTGGCGAAAATACTCGACCGTATGTTGCAAGCCATCATCCAGCGAAACCGTCGGTTCCCAGCCTAATTTCTCCTTGGCTAGCGCGATATCCGGTTTTCTTTGCTTCGGGTCATCAGTGGGTAACGGTTGAAAACTGAGTTTGGATTTGCCATCAACTTGGCTAAGCACCTTCTCTGCCAGCTCTAATATAGTGAATTCCCCTGGGTTGCCCATGTTCACTGGACCTGCAAACCCAGCTTCACTTTCCATCATTCGGATAAACCCTTCCACCATATCATCCACATAGCAGAAAGATCGCGTCTGTTGACCGTCGCCGTAAATGGTTATGTCCTCTCCTTTCAGAGCCTGGACGATAAAGTTGGAAACTACACGCCCATCATTGGGATGCATGCACGGTCCGTAGGTGTTGAAAATACGGACAACCTTGATATCCATGCCATGCTGGCGTTGGTAATCAAAAAAAAGTGTTTCCGCGCAGCGTTTACCTTCGTCATAACAAGATCTTGGACCGATCGGATTCACCTTACCCCAATAACCCTCCGGCTGCGGATGTACCTCAGGATCACCATAGACCTCGCTGGTCGAGGCCTGGAGAATCCGCGACTTGGTGCGTTTCGCCAGCCCAAGCATATTGATTGCACCGTGTACGCTGGTTTTGGTGGTTTGCACAGGGTCGTGCTGATAATGAGTCGGTGAGGCCGGGCAGGCCAGGTTGTAAATTTGATCAACCTCCACATACAGCGGGAAGGTAACATCATGGCGCATCAATTCGAAATGTGGATGGGACAGCAAGTGCGCCACATTTGGTTTGGTTCCGGTAAAAAAATTATCCACACACAACACATCATGCCCGTCCGCGAGTAACCGGTCGCAGAGGTGGGAGCCTAAAAAACCGGCGCCACCCGTTACTAATATTCTTTTCATGGCCTTCTCTTGGTTTGTATGCAATATCAAAATTGCAAACTGTTGATAAACTATATCGCACGGTTTTCCACATCATATCCATCGGCTCAAAATCGACGAATACCCGCCTGTACAATTCGTTCACGTTCTATCGGATCCTCAAGGAGCCAGAGGTTTTTTGCACAAACTCTTCATTGGAAGAAAAGAAACGGGCTTCTTCGTCTTCTTTGAACATAATGCCCTTCGGGCAAAAAAACGACAAGCACAATCTTTCATGAGAAGCTATGCTGTCACAATAAGTTCGCATGATAAAACTGTTTGACTCGTAGCACCCATCCAATCTATATAAATCACTTCATTGATTATCCATCCTTTTAATCCCATTTCTTTTAGCCATGGAAATTATCAAAAGCAAAAGAATAAGCCTGAAGCAAAGTCTTTGCGGATAACTGAAGGACATTTACAAATACACACGCCGCCTCAATAACGTGGTATATGGCTTACAACGTTTGGAAAGTCATAAGTTGCCGTGAACCTGGCGGACTTGGCTTCAGGACTTTTGCCTGTCCGAAACACCCTGCTCAATAATGTCATATACCCATCTCGTGTAAAAGTCGAGGTGGTGGTTAATTTTTAAATGCCAGCTTAACCAATAGCTGGCAATAGCTCCGTATTATAGCGGTGCAGGAAGAGTTTCAAACAGATCTCGTGCATTTTAACGCATTTGGAA
>NZ_FLUY01001167.1 GCF_900092655.1 Candidatus Thiosymbion oneisti | reverse complement strand
CAGAAGTACTCCTTCTCGCAGGATGTCAATATAAAAGTACTGACTTTTCCTTAAACGACGATTTACAAACTGGATATCTTCGGCAAT
>NZ_FLUY01001404.1 GCF_900092655.1 Candidatus Thiosymbion oneisti | reverse complement strand
CACGGCGTTCCCGTTGACCCGTCGAAACTCAGCGATGGTACGGTAGCTCGGGACCAAGCCCTCCAGTAACCAGATCAACT
>NZ_FLUY01000908.1 GCF_900092655.1 Candidatus Thiosymbion oneisti | reverse complement strand
TGGAGCGTCAGATCCCTCCTCCGTCGGGACCAGGTCTGCTCCCACGCTGGAGCCTGGGGAGCCAGCCGAAAATCAATAGGTTAGTTTTTAGACA
>NZ_FLUY01000376.1 GCF_900092655.1 Candidatus Thiosymbion oneisti | reverse complement strand
CGCGACTAGGCATCGACGGGGAGCGATTTATCGACTTTGCCGAGCGTTTTCTCAAGGAATTTGGAACAGCGGTCGGTGCACCGGCCTCGCTC
>NZ_FLUY01001485.1 GCF_900092655.1 Candidatus Thiosymbion oneisti | reverse complement strand
TAGTAGAACTAACAAAGCCGCCCCTGGTCGGTTGTAGAGAGCCGATGCAGACAAGAGGCAGAGAATGCGAATGGCGCCGCGATCGATTTG
>NZ_FLUY01000709.1 GCF_900092655.1 Candidatus Thiosymbion oneisti | reverse complement strand
TATGTCCCCTCTCCCGCCGGGAGAGGGGTTGGGGAGAGGGGATCAAAAAGATGAATCGCTCTACTTTTTCACTTATAA
>NZ_FLUY01001420.1 GCF_900092655.1 Candidatus Thiosymbion oneisti | reverse complement strand
GAGATTGTGAAAGAATTCGCCGTTGGTGGTAGTAAAGGGTAAACCAGCGGTCGAGCCAGATCCAATCGGCAGACCTTTATGG
>NZ_FLUY01001396.1 GCF_900092655.1 Candidatus Thiosymbion oneisti | reverse complement strand
CTTCAGTCGGCGGTTGAGTCCGCCGAGGGCCACTTTAGTGGCCCAACCTACCAGCTTCAGCTGGTAGTGGTTGAGTGTCATTTCGAGCGCAGCGAGAAATCCTGGTCCCGACGGAGGAGGGATCTTATGCCCGAACAACACAGCTAGGTTCGTAATTATTTCTGGCTCCCACGCTGGAGAGATTGTGAAAGAATTCGCGGGCGAATCCGCAGGGAGCGCTCTTGGGCCTCGGAAGCGCCAAAA
>NZ_FLUY01001394.1 GCF_900092655.1 Candidatus Thiosymbion oneisti | reverse complement strand
GAGGTAGTGGTTAAATTTAAATGCGACCTAATGCTTTGAACTCCACCGTTTTGCCATCCCTGGCCCTGGATTCCGGCAA
>NZ_FLUY01001393.1 GCF_900092655.1 Candidatus Thiosymbion oneisti | reverse complement strand
CGGTAGTGGTTAAATTTAAATGCGACCTAATGCTTTGAACTCCACCGTTTTGCCATCCCTGGCCCTGGATTCCGGCAA
>NZ_FLUY01001442.1 GCF_900092655.1 Candidatus Thiosymbion oneisti | reverse complement strand
CGCTAGTCCAAAACTATGCACTTTAGTGCAAGGCTTTAGCTGCTACACAGGTATTCTATAATGAGCTAATGAGCGATCAAAGATGCAGTAATCATACCGTTTCTTCAAAGCGAATTCCCCGAGCTAA
>NZ_FLUY01001440.1 GCF_900092655.1 Candidatus Thiosymbion oneisti | reverse complement strand
TATCCATATTGGATGGGTGACGGTGATGCTCCAAGTATTCTTGAACCATTTCGTCTGTTACATTCCCTGTTGTCTAAGCACCCTATCCTATCGCCCAAAAATATTTTCCCCAATATCGTTTTTTAGCTCGGGGAATTCGCTTTGAAGAAACGGTATGATTACTGCATCTTTGATCGCTCATTAGCTCATTATAGAATAC
>NZ_FLUY01001305.1 GCF_900092655.1 Candidatus Thiosymbion oneisti | reverse complement strand
CCGCCCCAGGGACGGGGCAGGTAGGCAGCGAACCGCATCTTTGGACGGCGGCGTGCCCAACAAATCATTTAAATATCGGCTGGTTCCCCAGGCTCCAGCGCGGGAGCAGACCTGGTCCCGACGCAGGAGGGATCTTTTCCCCAAACCGCGCCGAATCATTCAGGATTGCTTTTAACCAGACAGCCTCTTAGATTCCTGATAGACACCGGCGTATGGCTGCCGCCGCACTCCAAGCTTTTAATCTAGGAAAGAACCCTCCAATGTCCACCACCGCCGACCCCCTGCGCGATCTCTACCGGAGCCTGAGCGGCCAGGGCGCCCTGTCCCTGGAGCCGGACGACCCCTACTATGTGCCCATCCTGCAGGGGATGCCGGACAAGGACCCCATCCTGATGCTGTGGCAACGCCTGGACTGGTCCGAATCCGAGAGCGTCAACCTGCTCACCGGCTTTCGCGGCAACGGCAAGAGCACCGAGCTGCGGCGTCTCAAGCAGCTGTTGGAGACAAACAGCGGCGCCAAGGTGTTCCTGGTCAACATGCTCGATTTCCTGTTGATGACTAAGCCCCTGGAGCTGTCGGATTTCGTACTCTCCCTGATGACTGCCCTGGGCCAGGCGGTGGAGCAGGACACGGGCCTGCGCGCCCTGACCCACGGCTACTGGGAGCGGCTGCAGAACTTCCTGACCTCCGAGGTACAGTTGAATGAATTTAAGCTAGATTTCACGCCCGCCAAGCTCGGCCTCAAACTCAAGAACGAGCCCGACTTTAAGGAACGGATCCAAAATCACCTGCGCGGCCACCTGAGCCGGCTCATCGAGGACGCTAAGAACTATGTGGTGGACCTGGTCCAGGCCATCCGCAAAGAGGCAGGGGATCCGGACCTGAAGGTAGTCCTGCTGGTGGATTCGGTGGAGCAGATCCGGGGCGTGGGCACCGAGGCCCAACAGGTCCACGAGAGCGTCGTGGACCTCTTCTCCGGCCAGGCCGACAAACTCGATTTCCCCCAGCTCCATCTGGTCTACACGGTTCCGCCCTACCTGCAAGCCCTGTCCCCGAACCAGGGGCGCGCCCTGGGTGGTCACCCCATCGTCTCCTGGCCCAATGTGCATGTGCGCGACCGCAAGGGCAACGACGATGCCGCCGGACTCGCAATCATGGAGGCCATCATCGACCAGCGTCAGGCTGGCTGGCGTGATGTTATCCCGCCGGACATCCTGCGCCGACTGGCAATCCGCACCGGCGGCGATCTGCGGGATTTCTTTCGTCTGATCCGCGAGTGCGTCGTTACCCTGAGCACCGCCCGGCTGGCCCAGCCGGATTCCAGCTTGGACGAGGAGATGGTCAAGCGGGTCGAGGAACAACTGCGCAACGAGCTGTTGCCCCTCGCCGCGGACGACGCCCGCTGGCTCGCCCGCATCCATGTTGCCAAGGACACCGGCCTGGAGACCACGGATGATCTGCCCGATCTGGCTCGCTTCCTGGACGGGAATCTGATCATGAACTACCTCAATGGCGAGCCCTGGTATGACATCCATCCCCTGCTGCTGGAGGAGATCAAACGCCACGCAGATGACCGTCGTGCCGAAGAATAGTACGGCAGTGCCGAAGTACCGATAACACGAGTCCGCAAATGAACGCCAATGGACGCAAATCGGTCGTAAAAGATCAGATGTTTTTTTGTCCGCAGATTACGCAGATTCTCACAGATTGTTCCGTTTTTAATCTGCGAAAATCTGTGGATCGATCGAAGCGACCGGACATTTTTCCTATACTCAATCCGAACCTCAGCGGTTTCGCTTGTTACTACCAATCAACGTAAATCAGTCAGAATCGGCTCACCATCACCGACGGTTTTTGATCTCGTTGCATTTATTTGCGTCCATTTGCGTTTATTTGCGGATAACTCTTCTGTGAAGATCCTGCTCGCTCAATGTTATCGGTAATCGAGAGCATCCGTATCAGGGGTGACCGGGCTTGACGACCGAGGCCTCTCTCAACCCGGAAGGCGAGGCCGCCTGGCTGCGCCTCAAACAACACCTGGAATGGTGTGACAGCTTCGCCCTGGTATTCCTGTTCAGCGACCGGCCCGGCGTTATCGATGTGCTGCGGGAGCGCCTCGCCGCCATCTATCGGGCGCGCGTCACCGGCCTGAAGATCCCGCCGCCGGAAACCCCGGACGCGCTGCTGACCGGGCTGCTGCCGCGCCTGCTCAATCCGCCTCTGTATCAGCGGACCCTGGACGCCCCGATCTGGCTGGATCTGACCCGCCCACCCGGCGGCCTATCACCCGAGCAGCAGGCCGCCTGGCAAGAGGCCGGTCTGCAATTCCTGGCCCGACTCAACGAACAGCGCGAACCCCTGCGCCGCACCCTGACCAAGCCCCTGATCCTGGTCCTACCGCTGGCGGAACAGGCCCGGATCAAGCGGCTGGTCCCGGATCTGTGGGCCATCCGCCACTTCAGCCTCCGGACCGGGCCCTGGCTCGTCCTGACGGCGGCCCCAGGACCCACCCAGCCGCCCACCCACCC
>NZ_FLUY01001749.1 GCF_900092655.1 Candidatus Thiosymbion oneisti | reverse complement strand
GGGGGTGTTCTCAAACGAACCGCACCGAAGAACCACGGATGGACACAGATAAACACGGATCACAATCGGTGTTTATCCGTGTCTATCCGTGGTTCTAATGCAGTACAGTAAAAACTCC
>NZ_FLUY01001426.1 GCF_900092655.1 Candidatus Thiosymbion oneisti | reverse complement strand
TAGCCAAGGAGCATCTGCGTCGGATGATCCGGTAGTGGCTCAGTTCGCGAAAAAACGGAAATTGCGAAAAAACGCAAGGACGCCAAGACGCAAAGAAAGAACAAAGAATCTTTGCGTCTTGGCGCCATTGCG
>NZ_FLUY01001392.1 GCF_900092655.1 Candidatus Thiosymbion oneisti | reverse complement strand
GGGTAGTGGTTAAATTTAAATGCGACCTAATGCTTTGAACTCCACCGTTTTGCCATCCCTGGCCCTGGATTCCGGCAA
>NZ_FLUY01001389.1 GCF_900092655.1 Candidatus Thiosymbion oneisti | reverse complement strand
TGTGTCGGCGATCGCGTCCCAAACGCTGTCGAAAGTCTCGATCTCTGTATTGCTCATGGCTCATCTTGGATCAGCCGACTAAACCGCA
>NZ_FLUY01001382.1 GCF_900092655.1 Candidatus Thiosymbion oneisti | reverse complement strand
AGGGATGGCCAAAACCCAGCAATAACCAAAGCTGGGGTTCGTTCCTCACCCCAGCCTACCGATTTAAAATCAATAGGCTAGTTTTTAGATAGCCTCTAAGAAGCTGTCCGGTTAAAAGTAATCCTGAATGATTCGGCGTCGTTTAGAGGACCGGACTTGGTTAGAAGCGAGTTGGATAGATTGAGCAAAAAGCGTAGGATGTGGTGAGCGCGGTGGTTCTGAGCTTGCCGGCCGGTGCACACACGCCCCGCGCGAACCGCATCAATGAATGGCCCGTGCCCAACCAGTTGAACACGCCCACCATCCAAAGATACGGTTCGCGGCCTACCTATCCCCTCCGGCACAGGCAGGCGTGCCTGGGACGCCAGGCAGGCGCTCACTGCATCATCGATGCGGTTCGCGCTACCCGGCAGTGCCATCCTGAAAGATCTCCCGCGCTCACCGCATCCTACATCCATCCTACGGGTTGTTGACATTCAGCGAACCGCATTCAGACAGCCTCTAACCCGACCTACCTGGCTCGCTCAGAAATGTCAACAACCCTGGAGTGGAGGATTGAGCCGAGCTGGCCCGCCCCGCCACGGGTACGGGCCCTGTGCACGACACGCGGCGGAGGTGTCAGTACCGGACCCTTTGCCGGCTTGAATCTGGCCGATCACGTGGGGGACGAGCCATCCTTGGTGGCGCAGAATCGCGCCCTGTTGCGCGCACGCCTCGGTCTCTGCACGGAGCCCCATTGGTTGCGACAGGTCCATAGTTGTAGGGTCGCCGATGCGGTCAGGGAGCCCAGGGATTGCCGGGCGGATGCCGTGATCGCCATGGGCCCGCGGGAGGTCTGTGCCGTGCTGACCGCGGATTGTCTCCCGCTGTTGCTGTGCGATGCGGCAGGAACCCGCGTAGCGGCAGTACACGCTGGCTGGCGGGGCCTGGCGAAGGGTATCATCGAGGCGACCATCGCCCGGCTCGCGGTGCCTCCCCGAGCGATCCTGTGCTGGTTGGGACCGGCCATCGGTCCGCAGGTATTCGAAGTGGGAGCCGAGGTACGGGCGCGTTTCCTCGCGCAGGGAGACGAAGACACCAAGGCCGCGTTCGTGCCGGCGCCTGGAGACAAATGGCTGGCGAATCTCTATGCCTTGGCCCGCGAACGTCTGCGCGCCTGTGGCGTCGACCGGGTCTGGGGCGGCGAGTTCTGTACCTATTCCGACCCCGAGCGCTTCTTCTCCTACCGGCGCGATAAGATTACCGGGCGCATGGCAAGCCTGATCTGGATCGATCCGGACGCTGGGCGACGGTAAGACGGTCCTTAGCTAGGTGTCAGGTCCCGGATGATTATATAGGATCTAGCAACCGCCACTGGCCAAGAGCTTACCGACCGCTTCTGTCTCCGGTGGTCAAGAAGTAGGGGGGACCGAAAGGTCACATCTTGTGGAAACCCCGCAAAACCCCATCCTTGGGATTTTCCAGGACGGCGCCTGAAGATTGCAGTCTCCGGATGCCTTTCTCATACTGGGCACCCTGAATTTTTCAAGGTGCCCTGCCAACGGTCAGCCTTATCAGGCTGCATAATAGCCTGCCCAGCTGAGATAGTACTGAGCCAAGTAGCCATAGCGCGCGACTTGGTACTTATAGGACGTATAGCGCCCCCCATAGATATAGTTAGAATAGGCGTAGCGTCTGTAGGAGGAGGCATTGTTAAGTGCGTAACCAGCATACCTCTTCGCTGTCGATCCGGATGGTGCCTGTCTATAAGCGTTGTACGCGTCGCTATAAGCTCGGTTCGCGTTGAGGTAGGTGTAATAGCGATAGGTTGAGTTGTTGTAAATCAGCGACAGTTCGTAATACCATTTTGCCACTGCCAGATCAACATTCCCTAGTTCACTATAGAGAACCGTCCCCCTGTAACTTGCTTGCGCAGAAGGCGCAGCACTGAGACTCAGCGTACCAACCACTACCAGCGTGGCTGCCAGTATGTAGCTTTTGAGTTGTTTCATCATAGTCACCTTTGTACCTATCTGTCAGGTCCCGGATGATTACGTGGAATTTTTTTAAACAGTTGGGGTTGCTGTGCGTGCCATTGTTTGAGTATCTG
>NZ_FLUY01001377.1 GCF_900092655.1 Candidatus Thiosymbion oneisti | reverse complement strand
CTGTTCGGCGTGGTCGGCCTCGCCAAGGCCATGGCGGGACAGTGCTGGCGGTTCCCTCTGGTGGGGAGGCCCTTGCCAGCAGGCTGTCCCGGAGCGGGTACTAGTGTAGTGCGCTGTAAATAGTAGAACTAACAAAGCCGCCCCCGGTCGGTTGTAGAGAGCCGATGCAGACAAGAG
>NZ_FLUY01001376.1 GCF_900092655.1 Candidatus Thiosymbion oneisti | reverse complement strand
GGGATGACAATTTCGTGAGGATTCGCGTGATTCGTCGTTTCTTTTCTTACTTTGCCGACCGGTAACGCTTAACTTAATGACAGGTATAATTCCTCCGTCGCCGAACCATAGACAGTCCCTCGACAACGAGAACCAATAACGAGACCAATACCGTGAACCAGTTACCCGAATATGTGGAAGGTGTACCCAATGTGTCCGGCAATGAGGCCGCAGTCGAGCAGGCGCTGGCCATCGGTGCCGGTAAGGCCCTATTCAAGGACCGTGGGGGCGTGGACTTCGGCACCATCCGCGCCGCTACGGCCATCGCCCTCCACCAACATCAGCCCCTGATCCCCGCCGGGGGCGACGACCTGGGCACGGCGGCCATCATCAGCAATCTGCAATACATGATGGAACACCCGGACATCGGCGATAACCACAACGCCGAGACCTTTGCCTGGTGCTACAAGCGCATGGGCGAGTTCATTCCCCAGCTGGTAGGAGAGGGCAAATCGCCGCGGGTCATGCTGGAGTACTCGGGTACCCTGCTGCACGGGTTGCGTCATATGGGGCGTGACGACGTCGTCGACGCCCTCAAGACCATCACCTGCAATTCGGACTACGCCTGGACCACCGAATGGCTCGGTATGCCTTGGGGCCATGCGGTGGCCCCCTCGACGCCGGTGCAGGACTACCGCCTGCACGTGCGGGCCTGGCAGCACCACTTCGCCGCCATCTTCGGCTGGGAGGCCCTGGAGCGGGTGCGCGGCTTCTCGCCTTCGGAGATGGCCCTGCCCAACCATCCCGACGTGGCCTATGAGTTCGTCAAGACCCTCAAGGACTGTGGCTACCAGTGGGTCCTGGTCCAGGAGCACACGGTCGAACAACCGGAGAACGGCTGGCATCCGCAGCGTCCCCATCTGCCCCACCGCCTGGTATGCACCAACTCGCGGGGAGAGACGGCGAGCATCATCGCCATCGTCAAGACCCAGGGCTCGGACACCAAGCTGGTGGCCCAGATGCAGCCCTGGTACGAGGCCCAGGGGCTGAACCGCCTCGAGCTGGCAGGCAAATCCGTGCCGCCCCTGGTCACCCAGATCGCCGATGGGGAGAACGGGGGGGTCATGATGAATGAGTTCCCGGACAAGTTCTTGGAGGCCGTGCGGCAGTCCAGCGGGTCCGAGGTGCCGCTCATGAACGCCAGCGAGTACCTAGAGCACCTGTTTGCCATGGGCGTAAAGGAATCCGACCTGCCCGAGCTCCAGCCCCTATTCCACCACCAGATTTGGGACCGGATGACCCCCGGCGACGGACCCGAACGCCTGAAGAAGGTGATCGAGGCGCTCAAGCAGTCGGACCACAGCTTCCATATGGAAGGCGGCAGCTGGACCAACGACCTGTCCTGGGTGCGGGGCTACGACAATGTGCTGGGGCCCATGGAAGCGGTCAGTGCCCTGTTCAACGAGAAGGTACTGGTACCCGGTGTGTCCACCGGCGAACACCGCTACCGCAATGCCCTGTTCCACCTGATGAGCTCCCAGACCAGCTGCTATCGCTACTGGGGCCAAGGCCTGTGGACCGACTACGGACGGGAGCTCTGCCGGCGGGCAACCGAGATCCTGACCAAGGATTTCAAGTAGAAGAGAGAACTACGAATCGCGCGAATGCTCTCAACAACCGAAACATTGAGTGAGCAGGATCTTCACGGAAAAGTTAGCCGCAAATCAGCGCAAATGGACGCAACGGAATGAAGAGTTGAAAGGCTCGAATTGAGTATGGGAAAAATGAGCCGGTTGCTTCGATCTATCCGCGGATTACACAGGTCTTCACGGATTAAAAACAAAACAATCTGTGGCAATCTGCGTCATCTGCGGACAGAGAAGATTGAGAAGCTGTCTGGTTAAAACGGATCCTAGCATCGTGTTACGTTACACCGCGTTCAACGCCGTACCCGTCCAGGCGCGATCCTGGGTTATTTGGCGTTGGTTGTGGGAAAAGATCCCTCCTACGTCGGGACAGGGTTTGATGTGTTGGGTTACGGCGCGTTCGACCCTGTCGCTGGGCTTCGGGATCAGACAGCGCGCCTAACCCAACCTACACTTAGCGCAAGGTCGGTGCTAGTGCACCCGTGTCACCGGCCGCATCTGGGTATCGCAGGTACCGCCCACGGTGACGGCCTTCAGATTTTCCCTGCCGCGGCAATTCGTTCCACGATCACGGATCTTGCACTGGAGCCCCAGGGCCTTGCCGGATTCGAGCCAGGGTGGGGTACGGCGGTAGCGGCCAACGCTGCGATGGTTACAGCCGCGGGGAATCCCGTAGGGGGGGCAGGCGGAGGGGGATTTCAGAGAGACCTTGCGGGCATCCACCTCGAAGCCCGGATAGTTGTCGAGGATACGGATCAGGTCCTTCTCGGACGCCTCTTCGAATAGAAACTCCCGGAATCCGTAGCCGTTTTTGCCTTGGTTACCGACCTGGATCCGGGTGTTGGCGATCAGGGCGAAATCCGTTCCTTTTCTCGCCACTGCGCCCGACATGTACTCGACCCGCTGGTAGTTGGGAAAGCACTTGCCCATGGCCGGGGCGTGATAGTAGTGGCGGAGTGCTTTGACATCACTCAAGGACGCCTGGTGAAAGATGGCCTGCAAGTCCCGATCATTACCGAAGAGGATGCGCTGGACATCGCCCAGGTTCTGCTCGTACATGGCGCGAATCTTGGCGTAATAATCGGCGCCCTTGCCGCTGCTCAGGTCCGAGCGCAGGAAGCAGGAGGTAAGGCCGGAGATCTGGGTCAGATACTCGTCCCAGATGTTGTACTGAGACACCTTGGAGGAAACTCCCTGGTAATCTCCCGGAAATCGGCAACCTTGGCGTTTCAGGCAGGACTCGGCCCGGCCCCGGTTGCGGATGGACAAGGCGATGATGTTGCGCTCGCAGGCACCATAGGCATTGCAGCCCCGATCCAGGTGCCCCTCGTAAATGGCCGTGCGCATGGTGTAATCCAGGTGCTTGGCCTGAGCTATGGTCTGCTCCGACCATTGATTCCGATGGTCGGCGATGAATCGGCCCCAGGCACTGTTCAGGGCCTGCCGGCGTCCGCTGAGCTTGCGGTTTGCATCGGCGCAGTGGGACGAGTCGTGAAAGGTGCGAATGATTTCGTCCAGCTTATTGCGGGCCCCCTGTATGCGGCCGGTCCGTCCCGAGCCTGGAGGATCGAAGAAAGGCGCCTTGTTCAGGGCATACAGCTGCCGCACCCTGATCACATGTCTGACCCGACCGTCGCAGTGATGGTTTGCAACGCGCATCGACTTGCGCTGCGCAAAGGCGCGTTTGAACTTGTCCGTCGCGGTCGGCACGGCCCTGCGGGGATCCACGAGGATCCGGAATCCCACATAGGGGGTACCCTTCTCGTCGGTCAAGGCTTGACCGTCGCGGATGACCAAACAGGGGATGAGCGAGGTCCCCTGAGCCAATGTCCCTGCCGGTGAGGATGGCCCCTGCTTGCGAAACGACTCGATCTCGTAATAGGGCAGGTCCCGCTTGCCGTTGAACTTGTAGAGCGTCATCACCGGAGTGGCCGGTATGTCCGCTGGGGATAAACCGGTCCCTACCAGGCCGACGGCAAACAGGAGAGACAAGAAAACTGGATTCTTCACGGCTCGAAGCCTGTCTGGCTAAAATGGATCCTCGCGTCGTGTTGGGTTACGGTGCGTTTGGCCTTGTTGCTGTACTTCGAGATCGGACAGCGCGCTTAACCCAACCTACACGCTGATTATGTGTCGGGTCCGCGGTGCGGACGGCTGGGATGTTGCGGCCATCTAGTGTAGTGCGCTGTAAATAGTAGAACTAACAAAGCCGCCCCCGGTCGGTTGTAGAGAGCCGATGCAGACAAGAG
>NZ_FLUY01001775.1 GCF_900092655.1 Candidatus Thiosymbion oneisti | reverse complement strand
TGGCCGAGCAGGTCTTCGTGCTTGATATTCACAGACTTGCTGATGAGTTCCAGTTGGTACTCGAACAGGGTGCTCAGACGTTCGCTTCCACGCATGGCACGCAGCAGCAGGATGTCTTCGCCGAGGGGGGTGGTGACCGCGAGGGTCCGGGCTTGTTGGCTCAAGGGCATGGCTTCTAGCTCCCCATAATCACAGCAGAGTATAGATCGATAGTTTCCCTAATCATCAAAATGTGCCCACGTAATACCGTTCACATCGAGCGACAACAACAAAATCGGAACCGCCACCAACGGCAACACCACGATGAGCGCACGCACGAACGGGAATCGCCTTGGCACATCTGAGCGAAGCGACAATAGGATGGAAAACAACGATGCCAAAAAACCGGCCCCGACGCTGGCGCGAATATACTGGAAGCGTACGTCGTAAAGGATGGGAAGCAATGGAATCGTGAACTGGGATAACACATAGACGAAAAATATGACGGCATAGGCCACCGCGAGACTCAATAGCAACCCGGAAACCATGGATATCCCAACAAACCACCTCAGGGCCAGGGCGCAGAGCAAGGCCGCCGGGAGTAACACTGGTGCCGTGACCCAGAGCTCGAACAGAGCATCGATCAGGAAGTTTCCGGTCAACACCTGGACGATGCGAAACGCCGAGACCTCGTATTCCCCCACCAGCACTAATCCGGCAACCGCAGCCAGAATCACCACGACCAGGACCAAAATCGATTTGATCAACATCGGAAACCTCCTACCTACCTATTTGACCGTCACGCTGGCATAGCAAGTCGTGGGCGGCTCAGGTCGAGTCGAGAATTGGATAAAACGATCCAGGTTGCTTTTGACCCAGGTCGCCATAGTATCCTGACTGGTATCCAATTCCACCGTCTGTCCGGGCTTACAGGGGTCGAGTCTGCGCTTCGCTGCGCTCTCCTTCAGCAGCCCGTCTCCCGTATGGAAAAACAAGGCAAGGATCGGTGGCGCATTGCCAATCCAGATTCCCCCGGACAAGGTGAAATAATCTTGCGATGCCTGCCCCATAATCGCTCCGATCATTTCAATTGCCGATGCAGCTTCCAGTCGAAGGCACTGTAGCTCGAGATTCGTCGCAGTCGGATGCAACAACCGCGCCCGCTCGGTATGGATGCTGCCCCATCCAATCCCCTCACCTAACGGAAGGGGTGGATCTTCCGTGAAGATATCCAAGACCCTTCCAAGGTAGTACTGGAGGTAATCCGACCAACGACCTCTCTTGTTTTCCTCGTATTCCCAAGCGATCGCTCCAGCGATGGCTCTCGCATCGATATTGTGCTGGTGCCCTGCCTCGAGGATATCCGAAGAAAACTCGATGAGCACCTCGTCGAGGGTTATCTCGAACAGCGACGTGGACAGATTGCAGCTGCCGACATCGGGTAGCCGCCGTTCAAGCGCCCACGTCAAATCATTAACGGTATCTCGTACCTTGCGTTCAACCGCTGCCTGGGTCTCCCTTAGTATCCACCTTCTTACCGCATCGAGGGGATCGTCTGGATTCGGAAAGGGGTCGTTTGGAATTGGAAACGGAATCTCTGGCACGTTTCTGCCTCCTATTAACCGTTGCAAAAGCTTTCCGCGCGATTCTACATATTATTTTAGGCGCCGAGCGTAGCGTATCGAGTGTCCTTAAGCCTAAATGCCAAGACGAAGTGCGAAATATCCTTTGTATTCCATCATGGTGCCACCTCCGATTCTATTCAGGAAGTTGCGAGTTTTCGATAAGTGCAGCAATTTCTCTGAATTTATCCGCAAGCTTACTTGCCGCTTCAGGGTCGGATACAGATCAATGCCATTAAGTTAAGCGTCACCGGCGCTGTTTGTGATTGGTTGATCCCTGTTTTCGTTCGCCCTCTCCCCAACCCCTCTCCCGCCGGGAGAGGGGCTTTGAGGCT
>NZ_FLUY01001375.1 GCF_900092655.1 Candidatus Thiosymbion oneisti | reverse complement strand
TGCCGGAATCCAGGGCCAGGGATGGCAAAACGGTGGAGTTCAAAGCATTAGGTCGCATTTAAATTTAACCACTACCGCTGGCCGTTCAAGTTATTATGGTCCATAACCATCCCGGCGGGAATGTGACGCCTTCCTACGAAGATCAGGACCTCACCGATCATTTCATTCAAGCGGGTAAATTTCTCAAGGTCGAAGTAATCGATCATCTCATCATCAGCGATGAAACCTATCATAGTTTTGTCGATTCGGGAATCTTCAAGAAACTTCAGGCAAGCGAAAAATGGATTTTGCCTTATAAACTCAAGGAGAGATACAAGAATGAAGGGAAAGAAGAAGGATTAAGAGAAAAAGCTATTGAAATAGCAAAGGCATTGAAGCAAAAAGAGATCAGTATGAAGATCATTGCTGAAACATCAGGGCTTTCAATCGAAGAGATTAAAAAACTATAAGTCAAAACCAAGAAAAGGGGCCAGGCTCAATTGATGGGTGGTTTTTCACAGCTCATTCGCCTAACATTCGGCTGCAAGCGACTCAATGCCGCGGTCCGGCTCCTCCGCAACTTTCAGAGGCTGTCTAGGAGCTAAGCTATTGATTTTTATCAATAAAATCTCTATAATTTAATGAAAAATTCTTCGTGGCTTTGTGGCTTTGTGTGAGAAAAGAAGAACATCACACAAAGGCACAAAGCTACAAAGGGGTACTAAGAGACTGCCTTTTTAGACAGTCTCTCAAGCTCAGTGCCACGCGGCATTGGGCGCCTGAGCCAAGCCGTTATGTTTCAAGTCAGGCATTGACATGGGCATAATCATGGTCATATTTAAGCATTATGAAAACAGCTATATCAATACCAGATCCGATATTTCAGGCCGCTGAGGACTTAGCCCATCGTTTGGGAATCTCTAGGAGCGAACTTTCGTTGGTATTGCTCCTCATGGTCGGCTGATGTGAGGCGTTAGACCGTACAACGCAATAGTTCTAAGTAATCTGAAAATGTTAGGAATAAATGATGCAAAAAGTACAAATCAGCGATGGTGTGGCCTCACAGTTATACGAATTGGCGAAAGTTGAGCATATTTCAGCTACAGAACTTATGGAGCAACTTGTAAAGGCATATAAAATAGAAATAGCGAAACGAAATGAATTGAAAGAATTTTTTAAGCCTTATCAAAAGGATATGACAGGTTTTAAATTTAGCCGAGAAGAAGCAAATGAGCGGTAATTTTATCGATAATCCGTTTATATAAAGCGGTTATGGTAACACTGTATGAATACACTTAGAGTAAATCGGTAGCCAAGCTAAGCGCAGGCGAGGTGGTGGCAATTGACAACAAGACGCTTCGTTGCTCCCATGATCGGCGCAACGCAACGGGTACTCTGCCATTCACATGGTAAGCGCCTGGGCAGACGCGAACTAACTGTCATATTGCCGATTATTTTAAAGTGAAGCGATAATCGCATCCGCCACCCGATGCCCGGTTTCGGCAGCGCCGTTCATAAAACCATTGAACTCGGTGCTGCAATGTTCACCTGCAAAATACAGATTGCCTACCGGTCTGCCGGCTGCATAGGCAAGGGTGGTCTGCTGGCCGGGTTTATAGCAGGAATAACTACCGCGGGAAAAGGTCCAGGTCGGCCAGTTCCACAGGGCGTAACGTCCATTATGCGCCTTGGACAGGCCGGGGAAAACCGGCTCCAGATCGTTCAGCATCGCCATATTCGGATTGAAGCCTTCAATCAGTTCAAACCCGGCGCGACCTCCAAAAAGAAAGGTCAAAGCGCCTGCGGGACCGGGTTGGAACGGCGTACTGTCCCACAGACTCTGAAACGGCAGATCGGTCAGGACATCACCGTAATATCCCTGTTTACGCCATAGTCTGGCACGGAATCCGGCAATGATTTTTGCGTTGGTGCCATAACCGAGTTCCGCGATGGCCTGTTTTTTCAGCGGTGGCAGCTCGACCCGCAGATCCGTATGGCGCAATACCGAGAAGGGCACTGTCAGCACTGCGATGTCGGCTTTCACTTCCTTTGGCGCACCGCTGCTGCTCGAAAAACTCAACACGAAACCGCTGCCTGCGGGATGGACAGCTTCCAAGGCATGATGCACATGAATCTGTCCGTCCAGTTGCGCCGCCAAGGCGTCCGGTAACCGCTGTGCTCCGCCCTTGATGAGATAACGTTCGTCATGCAGATCGAACATCATGGTGTTGCCTTCGCTATCGGGCGCAAGCTGGCTGATAAAAACCAGGGCGGACTGTTCTTCGCATTCCAGCCCCATTTCCATCTTAAACAGTACCTCCATGCAGTCCCGAATCCAGCCTTCCATGCCGATCCAGGTCATGTATTCGGAGGTAGGCAGTCTGTCCAGCCGCCCGGCTTCCTGCGGGTTACTGCGGGCTTTGCGGTAATCCTCACCGATTCGCGGCAAGAAAGGTTGCAACGCTTCCATTTTCTGCTCATCGGTATATTTTGTGCCGCCGAAGAAATTGACGGTATCCGCCAATGTTTCCTCATCATCTTCATAATCCAGCAGTTCCACCTTCAATTCCTGCGCCAGGGTCAGCATTTCGGTATGAATGGAGTCGATAAAAGAGCCGCCCAGGTCACTGGTCAGCCTCGGTCCCACTGCATTTTCCAGGGTAAAAACCCGCCCGCCGGTACGTCCGGTCGCTTCATACACATCCGCGTGCAAACCGGCTTTTTTGAGTTGCCAGGCGGCATTCAGTCCGGCCAGACCCGCTCCTACCACCACGATTTTCGGTGCTGAGGCCCCGGCGAATACCGGCAGACCCGCCCCGGCGACTGCCGTACCCGCAACAGCGGTTTGCAGAAAACGCCGCCGCGTCCAGTCCCGCGTTTGGATGAGTGTGGATTGTTGTGTTATGTGATTTGCTTTCGTCATGATATTACCTCTGGCCTACGGCCCTTTTTTAGACAGCCTCTAAAAATGTTGGGAGTAAACGGTGCAAAAAGTACAAATCAGCGATAATGTAGCCTCACAGTTATACGAATTGGCGAAAATTGAGCATATTTCAGCTACGGAGCTTATGGAGCAACTTGTGAAGGCATATAAAGTAGAAATAGCGAAACGAAATGAATTGAAAGTCACTGTTTGACGCACCGAATCAGAAATCAATCAATTTATGGTTTACGCTTGACGCAAACTTCTAGCCTGTGGTAATATTTAAAATTCTGACTATCGGCTTCGGTCGGCACTCCATCAATTAATTATTTAAGGAGAAAGAGCTATGTTCAAACATCTGGGTAAAACGATGATGACAGCTTTAGCTGGGGCCTCCATTTCCATGGGTTCCGCTATGGCGCAAACGACACCGGATCATGTGTATCAGGTGGTCGATAATGTAAAGGCGGAATTGGCCGAAATGCACAAGGCCAACTCTACTAAGCCGCCCAAAGTTAAAGTGAATCTGACGAAGCGTATGCCCCGTCACGTACTGCAAAAAACGCGCGAGGTGTATGGTGATGTGCAAAAGCTGCGCAAACTCAAAGGGCTGGATGAAAAGGCCCTGCCGTCCTTCCCGGTAAGGACAGTAAAGCCGGCGGATGTGCGCGGTCTGGCGGATAAAACCCTGGCAGACGTGAAGGAAGTTCGTAAGAAGGTCGGCGCTGCTGCTCCGACTGCTGCGCCACTACCCAGCGGTAAAGAGCCGACGGATGTCTATGCTGAGCTGATGCAGGTGAAGGCCTCTATCGGTGGTCTCGGCGTTCCGGAAACCACGCCGAACGACGCCTATCAAGTGGCGTTGACCATCATCAGCGATATTGAGAAAGTACGTGCTGCCAAAGGCATCAAAGTAGCTGTGGCAGACCCCGCAGCAGCGAAAGGTAAGAAGCCTAAGGATGTCTATAAAGAGGCGTACAAGTTGCTTGGTAAGGTAAAGGCGCTGACGAAAAAAGACGGCTATGGCGTTCCCGGTGGTGTGGTAATGCCGAATAAGCTGGACGGTCCCATTACCCCGACAGAAGTTATTGATATTCTCAATAACATCCTGGCCGAGGTCGGTGCTATCAAGGTTGCAGTCGGTGCAACTGCTGCAACTGAATTTCCCGGGAAGCAATCCGGTAAGACGCCATCCGATGTGTATAATGCGCTCAGGAAGGCGGAAGCACTGGTTGATTCACTTTAACCTTTACGTGGCCGCACGTACCCTCGTATATGGGCGCCCTGAAAAATTCAGTTTTTGGGGCGCCCTGTTAGTAATCGATAACTAGCGAGGCTTCGCCTCAGACCAACAAGTCGTGAGATGGTCCCGGCCGATTAATGCAGAATTGCTGGTTAGGTAGGTTGGGCAAAGGGCCAGGTACGGCCCGTGCCCAACATTCGGCTGGTATCCACCAGATTGGCCGGTTCATGCTGTTGGGCACGGCGCGATAGAGACCAGTGACTTAATTGCTGACCCGAGAGCACGCGCCTTTGCCCAACCTACGGGCTTGGCTCTAGACCAACGAGACGTGAAATTTTTGTGCAGCGCACAAACTTGACTCATTTGTGAAAGATGCGGGTCCCTCAAGGAATCCTAGTCTTCTCAAGGACCGTTTCGGTCTCCTCGCTAGGGTAGGCACTGTCAGCCCAGACCTCCGAATCCACGTTGTCGGCGTCAATGAGTTCATCAAAGACCTGGCTGTCGTGCAGGCTGGCCAGTGTCGTCTTGAAGCGAGCGAATCAATTTGTGCCTGGCGTCGCCGCTGGTGTGGTTTTTGTAGCCGAAGTAACGCTTTGTGTGCTTTCGGGTCCAACATCCATCCACTCTTTTTGGGTACGCTTGGCCCCACTCCAATCTTGCGGAACCTCGTCGTTTTTTCTTCCGCATTCTAACTGACCACGAAAGCGGTCAACAGTTAACTTAATGGCATTGCGTTCGGACGGAGGGAGTGCAACGTGAGTGACGAAGCCGGAGGGAAACCACGGAGTCTAGCTCCCCTGTGGGCGATGGTCGCCGTTTTCGCGGCCCCTGTCATCGCCGCCTGGTTTTTCTATCTGAACCCGGAGTACCTGCCCGCGGGCCGCACCAACAAGGGGGAGCTGATCGAGCCGGTGGTTGCATTACCGGCGGACCTGGCGCTGTCCACCCAGGACGGGACGGACTTCTCCCGCGACCTCCTCGCAGGCAAGTGGACCCTGGTCTATCTTGCCGGTGGCACATGCGATAATGCCTGCCGTAACCAATTGATCGCGATGCGCCAGATCCGCCTGGCCTTGGGCGAAAGTCAGCGCAGCGTCGAGCGGTTGCTGGTGTTGACCGATGCCACGGCCACCGACTTGGCGCAGGAGCTCGGCGCCGAGTTCGCCGGTATGCGGATTGCGCTGGGCGGTGGTCGCTTGGCGGAGCTATTACTATTAGGGGAGGACACCGCGGCCCTCGACCGGATCTATATCCTGGATCCCATGGGTAACCTGATGATGCGCTACGCGGCGGACACCCCCGCCCGGGATACGCTGGAAGACATGGAACGTCTGCTCAAGGCCTCCAAGAATTGGATCAAAGGTGCCCAGTATGGCCACAAGTGAGCTCGGTTTGGCCGAGACCCGTTCCAACGCCCTCTTGTGGCGGCGCTACTTCGAGCTTACCAAGCCGAAAGTCGTGGCGCTCATTCTGTTCACCGCGCTGGTTGGAATGTTGCTTGCGACGCCGGGGATGGTGCCGCTGCCGACCCTGTTCTTCGGTCTGCTCGGGATCGGGCTGTGCGCCGGTGCCGGCGCTGCCCTCAATCACGTGGTCGACCAACGCATCGACGCCCTCATGGACCGGACCCGGGGGCGTCCGCTGCCGAGCGGGGACCTGGACGCGCGTCACGCCCTGGTATTTGCCCTGGGGCTGGCGGCGGTGTCTGTGCTGGTCCTGGTGGTCTTCGTCAATCCGCTGACCGCGCTCTTGACCTGCGTCGCCTTCATCGGCTACGCGGTCATCTACACCATGTACCTGAAACGGGCCACGCCGCAAAACATCGTCTGGGGCGGCATCGCCGGCGCCATGCCGCCGCTGTTGGGCTGGACGGCGGTTACCGGCGAGGTCTCCGTGGAGGGCCTGTTGCTGGCCCTGTTGATCTTCGTTTGGACTCCGCCCCACTTCTGGGCCTTGGCGATCAAACGCCGGGACGAATACGCCCGGGCCGGTGTCCCGATGCTGCCGGTAACTCATGGCCTGACCTACACCAAGCTCCAAATCCTGATCTACAGCCTGCTGCTGTTCTGGGTATCACTCATGCCTTTCATGATCCACATGAGCGGTCCCCTCTATCTCGTCGGGGCGCTGGGGCTGGGGTTGGGTTTCGTCTATCAGTCCGTGCGCCTGCTGCGCAGCGAAGGCGATGCCCTGGCGATGAAGACCTTCGGCTATTCGGTCCTCTATCTTTCCGTCCTCTTTGCCTTCCTGCTGGCGGACCACTATTTAGGGCTGGGGTGAATCGCAGTCCTTTTCCCCATAACCAGGCCGGTGACTACAGGCACGCATCACCACCAGTACGAACAGGATCCCACCCAGGATAGCCACCAGTCCCCCCAGGCCCATGATGCCCATGAATGCTTTGCCCAGGCCGCTCAGCTCCTGGGCGGCGCCGGCGGTCTTACGCTCAATCCCCATGGCCCCGGAAGCCGCGAGCCCCGCGATATGCAGCAGTTGGCCGGAGCCGTAGACCCTGGCCTGCCAGCAAGCCATGCGGCCTTCCGGCCGGCTGAAGCCGAACTCCGGCAGCAGGTGATAAGTCAGCCCCATCAGGGCTAGGGTCACGCCGACGATCGACCCGTGATAATGGGCCGGGATCATGGTATTCGTCCCGGAGATGGCTCCCCCGATCAGCCCGCCGACGGCAAACAGCACCAGCGAGGTAACCAGGGCACTGTGGGCCGGACGTTGCTCCTGGGGCACCTCGCGCCCACGGTTGCGGATCAGGGATACGATAAGGAGCAACCCGATGGGGACCGATGCCAGGGCGTTTCCGTATTGCATCAGATGGGTGTAGCCGATACGGATCTCCGCCGAGTCGGGGGCGTAGAGGCCATGGATCAGGGGCACCGAAAGCAGGGGCAGGACGCCTAGTACCAGCAGGGCCGACAGCCGGGAATCGGACAGGGGCAAGGGGCGGCCCGTGGCGCGGGCAAGCCAGATCCAGGCCACCAGCATGATCTGGGTATAGGCGAACTGGAGGATATGACCGGGCCCCCAGAACAGGTATTCGTAGTAGGCCTTGCCCTCCCAAGCCGGATTCAAGTCCGCCCAGGTCCAGAGCAGGGAGATGCCCGCCAGCAGGGTAGCTACTGCCGCGGTGAATGTGCCTATCCTCAAGGGATCGCCGAAATTCAGGGTACCGGCGGCGCGTGCCAGATATAGGACCACCTGCGCCAGGACGCCGATACCGAACAGCCCCAGGCCCGCCAGGAACAGGGGATGATCGAGCACCGGCACATAGTTGCTGAGCAAGGGGTCGCCGGCGCCCAGGAAGGGCGCGGCGGTAATCAGCAGGCAGCCGGCTGCGGCCCCGGCGAAGGCGATGCGCGTGGTTTGCAGCGGGACGCGGCCCGCCAGGCTCCAGAGCATACCGGAGCTGGCGAGAAACCAGATCAGCACCGATTGATCGACGTGGACGATCAGGGCGACACGGAAGAAATCCTGAGTCGGGAACAGGGCCTGGGTACCAGGTGCCCGCGCGACGACCAGCAGGATAGCGAATATCCCAGCCAAGGCCAGCGCAATAGTCCCGAACATCATCCAAGCGGTAGCCAACCATTGCTGATCGGCGGTCGCATTCAGCCGCCCGCCGGTGTCCGCCATCATTTCCCGTTGCGCCATTTTGGTTTACCTCGCCGGTTGCGTATTATTCGGAGACGCCGCTTACCGGCCATCCCCAGCCGGAGTGAGCGCATATAAACTTCCCCGAAAACCTCATCCCGACGGATTTGCTTGCCGGTAGACAGGTAATCACCTGCCCGGCATCAGGAACCGAGGTCGCGTTCGCGTTTTGAATCTGCGGATTGAAAATGGTTTTTGTCGAATTACGGCGCACCTGGATTGGCCGACCCAACCGAACGCCGGAACACGCGCCTGATCCGACCTGCATTCCGGCCCTGTGGGTATGCCCTTTGACTTCTCGTTCTCGAGACCAGCCAGTATCCGGAGGGAGGCTGAATGGTTACAGCAACAAGATTTTCGGGGTGGCCGTATAGCTAAGC
This sequence comes from Candidatus Thiosymbion oneisti, assembly GCF_900092655.1. Classification (GTDB taxonomy): domain Bacteria; phylum Pseudomonadota; class Gammaproteobacteria; order Chromatiales; family Chromatiaceae; genus Thiosymbion; species Thiosymbion oneisti. The sequence continues at coordinate 5,948 of NZ_FLUY01001375.1, read as the reverse complement.
CTTTTCAGGCAAATTAAGCATTTTACCATTGGGATTGGATGTAGACTGGAGACGAATAGCTTGTACGGGAGCCGTCAGCTCGATACCTGACTCGAGGATACGTTTTTGCAACATCTTCAACAACTCGACATGGACCGTCCAGTATTCATCGGTCTTCGACCATGCTGATAGACCTACGTTGATATAGGATTCATAATGAGGATTCCCTGGGGCCCAACCGGGTGCGGGGTCATCCAATACTTTGGGATGGGAGGAGGCAAGCTCCATCCACATATCATATACCTGATCCATATCTTGCTCGAATTTGATATGGATATAAAACGTGAGTCTTCGAATGTCTGAGTGAGTGTAATTAGTGATCTCACTCCCCCAGACTGTATTGTTAGGTAGGGAAACGATACTTCCATTAAACGCTTTGAGTCTGGTGTTGGCGAGTGAAATGGATTCCACGTAGGCCCAATGGTCCCCTATCTTCACTTCATCACCCACGTCAAAGGGTTTGTTGAGCATAAGCATCAAACCACTCGCCAAGTTGCCGAGGTTGCTTTGCAGGGCAAAGGCGAGCACGAAACCGACACCACCGATGACGGCAAACAGCGGGCCGATGCTGACCTCCAGGGCAGTCAATCCGATCACAACACCGAGAACGGCGCCGCCACGTTTGATCAGCATGACCACGAATTTGCGCAATAATAGGGAGGTTCCGCCGATTTTTTTCATCGTACCGCTAACGATCGCCCCGATTATGTGGGCAACCACAATCGAGATCAGCACGATACCGAAAAATTTACCGATGTTGATCGCCCAGCGTAGTCCACCTTCCTCGGACTGGAGCCAACTGAGCAGTCGGACGCCCAGTCCTTGGGTATCGGTGATATCGAGTTCTACGCCGCTTACTGCCTGAATGTAACTTCTGTAAGTCGCCGGATCGCCCCCTTTGGCTTCCATTTCATCCAAAATCACTTTTAAGCGATCGACCAGGCCGGTGCGTTCCGATTGGAGTGTAGTGACGTTGACGACCAATTGGGTTTTGACCTCCTGTTCGGCTTCGGTGGACTCTTCCAGCTTTTTCACCATTTTGCCTAACTGCTGTTCCTTTTCTTTCAGCTGAGCCTGGCTGTCGGCGCCACCGGTTTCTATCTCTGCGGCGGCTTGATCAATATCTTGAGCTATTTTTTCCCCGGTTTGTTCGGGTTCCTCAGTAACGGCGGGGTCAGGTTCCGACAGCGTGACAGTATCCTTCTGATTTTCCTGTTTTTCTTTCTTTTCTTCTTCCTTTTCAGCCGCAGTCTTCCCTCCTTCTTCCACATCCTTCTCGGCTTCTTCAACGATTTCCTTTAGTGATTCGTCTTTTCCAAGTTCTTTTTTCGTCTCGGCGGCTTCAGCGATCGCTGCCTGGGCTTTTTTCAAGGCATCCTTGGCTGCTTCGACTTTCTCGGCAGCCATTTCAGCTTCGGGAGAACCGGGAGTCGTTGCCTGTTGGGCTGCTTGGGCTTTCGCCAGGGTAGCTTTGGCATCTTCTAGGGCTTTCGTGGCCTCTTTTTCTTGGGCAAGATGCCGATTCTTGCGTTTGATGGCAATTTCGGTATTGCTGATTTCCTGAACCTTGGCTTTGACTAACTTCAGCCATGCCGCAGCTTCGGCCTTCAACTCAGCTACGGTTAAAGGCTGGACCAACAGTTTTAGTTCGTCGACGGGAATGGTCGGGTCTTCAGCAGTGACCGCCTTCGGGGGTGAGGACGTATCGGCATCGGCCTGTGCCGGCGCGTGGGTTGCCGGCTGCTGCAGGGCACCATCCTTATCATCCTGAGGTTGTTGCGATTGCACCGGAAAACTCCAGGCGACAAAGGCGCAGACGACCCCCGCAAGCACAACCGTTCGAATTCGATAGTAGGACATCTCGGTTATCCTCAAGCTTGAATATAACCGCGCAGGACCGGACAATCATTTGTGTTCTGTATCATTGTAGGGGATCTCATGGGCTCGAAGCGAACCACTTTTTCCGCACTCGCTGCGCTGACGGCCTTGCTGGCGCTCGTGGTCATCCTATTCGGCGCCTATGTGCGCCTGTCCGACGCCGGACTCGGATGCCCGGACTGGCCCGGCTGTTACGGACGGCTGGGTGTGCCCTCCACCCCGGAGGCCATCGACCGGGCCAACCGCGCCTTCCCTGAGCGTCCGGTCGAGACGGCCAAGGCGTGGAAGGAGATGGTACACCGCTATCTGGCCGGCGCCCTGGGGGTGGCGATCCTACTGCTGGCCCTGAGCGCATGGCGGAGTCGCGGTCGACTCCCGACGGGGCTCCCCAGTCTGTTGGTGGCATTGGTCGTCTTCCAGGGATTGCTCGGCATGTGGACGGTAACCCTGCGGGTTATGCCCGTCGTTGTTACCGCGCATCTGGCAGGCGGGCTCGCGACCCTCGTCTTGCTCTGGTGGTTGGCCTTACGCCAGTCCAACTTCCCCGGATCACATCCCGCGCCGGCGCTGATGCGGCTGCGGCCCTGGGTGTGGGGCGGACTCGCCCTGGTCTGCATCCAGATTCTGCTCGGCGGTTGGACCAGCACCAATTACGCCGCCCTGGCCTGCACCGAGTTTCCGACCTGCTACGGGGGGCGCTGGTGGCCGCCTGCGGATTTCGGCGCGGCCTTCGTCATCCGGCGGGACTTAGGGATCGACTATGAATTCGGGGTCTTGGACAGCGCCGCGCGCACGGCGATCCACCTCACCCATCGCCTCGGGGCCCTGGTGGTCCTGCTCTATGTGGGCGCCCTGAGCCTGATCATCCTACGGCGGGCGCAGACCGGCATCGAACGTGGTATGGGCATTGCGGTCGCTGCCGCCCTGTGCTTGCAGCTAGGGTTGGGTATCGCTAACATCCTCGGCCACCTACCGCTCGCGGTGGCGGTTGCCCACAATGGGGGTGCGGCATTGCTGCTCATCGCCCTGGTGAGCCTGATCCACCTCCTCACGCCGGACCGACAAGCGACCGCTACCGGCGTCGCGGAGACCTCGAGGAACTCGTCATGACTCACAACGCCGGCGGCGGCCTGCGCCGCCTTCTGATTCCGGTTGGTGTGTTTGTTGGTGTGCTGGCCGTAGCAGCGGGTGTCTGGTTCGGCGTGAGCCGCTTCGACCCCGGCGCGGGGACCGGCCCACCGGTTGCGGCAATGCGGGCGGGCACCCCGCTGCCCCAGCCCAAGGTCTTGTCCCCCTTCACCCTCACGGACCAGGATGCACGGCCCTTCGGGCTCGAGGATCTCAGGGGCCATTGGACCTTCGTGTCCATCGGCTTCACCGCTTGCGGGGGTGTCTGTCCGACCAACATGGCGACCTACCGCGCCATTGACCGAGAGATCGGCACAGCCGGTGCTGCAGAACCGGCGGTGGATTTCCTGTTCATATCCGTGGACCCGGAACGGGACAGTCCGGAGCAACTCAGGCAGTATGTGCGCCGGTTCGACCCAGGCTTCCGCGGGGCGACCGGCAGTCACGACCAACTCCAGCCCCTCGTCCGCGAGCTCGGGCTCATGTACGGGCGTTCCGAGGAAGCGGGAGATGCCATGGGTTATATGGTGGACCATTCGGCGTCCATCCTCTTGCTCGACCCGCAGGCCCGCTTGGTAGCCGTCTTCAGTTGGCCCCACGATAGCGCCGCCATGGCCGCCGACTTTGCAGTCTTGCACGACCATTATTACTAAGGGGTCTTGGGTTCTTTCCGTCGATCGGGTTAGGCGCGCATTCCTGTCTTGTATTGTGCAGACGGATCCCAACAGGCCGTAACCCGCAAAGGGTACTGCATTGACATCCTGCACCAGTCATTCCGAAACGTCAAAAGAAAACGCCCCTTCGATTGCGGAAGAGAAAACGACGAAGCGCACGAAGAAGATCCCTCCCTTCGGTTCGGGATGACAATTTCGCGCGGATTCACGTGATACGTCGTTTCTCCGCTTGTTTGTCGACCGGTAATGCTTAACTTAATGGCATTGATACAAGCTCTACTGAAAGAATATCCACTCCAAAGTTATCTAGATCCTGTGAATATATTCATATAAAATAAGTATTTTTGAGTATGAACACATTCGGTGAGCCTATTGTCGCCGCGAGGGAACAAATTAAGATTGGGTTGTGCTTGATGTGTGGTGATAAACTGTTTTCTTTAATACATATTAAAGATTTTAAAACAAAATCACACAAATGAGAGATGACAATTTTTTGGATAGGATGAAATTTGTTTTGGGTGATCGGAGAAAGCATCCTTGGGGACAGGCCCTAGGTATCCGGGGCACGCGTATCACCGAGATGTTTCGAGGTCGGATCCCGACGGCGGATGCCCTGGCGATCATCCATTGGGCGGAGGGAGTCTCTACCGACTGGCTACTGACGGGTGATGGGGCACCCTTCTGCGTGCGACATCTCACGGATCAGGAGGGAGTGGCCCTGCTCCGGGAGCAGGACGGAAACCGGCAGTATCACTATCACCTACTGGTCACAGAGCCGCTACGCATACCGGCCTTGGCGCTTGTCCGCCCCGGAGAATCGCAGCCTATAGACCCGGACAGCGTGGCTCGCTACCCGGCGACCATCCTGGTGGCCCAGGTCGGCCGAGCGATGATGCGGGAGCTCGCCGGGGTAGACCAATTGTATCTCACCTCGCTCGAGGCCCAGGTTATGGAGCAGCTGAGGGCCGGAAACCTCGGTCCCTACCAGCTGCGGCAGGTATTCCTGCCTCATGGCCGCCGGGCGGAGGCAGCAGATCTCCGCCGGATTACCGAATTCCTCGACCGCTCGGATCTTCCCGGCCTCCCCCCCGAGGAAGCCGCCCTGCTGCGCGCCTACCGCGCCCAGCCGGAGCACAAGCAGGCGGCCTGTCGCACATTGTTGGACGTGGAGCCGTAAGCTACCGGTGACCGCGCCGCCAAGGCCATCCGTTGCGGCAACCTCTGCGGTGTCCCCTCCGGATTTCGGCTCGATGTGGACAGAACCCTTTCTGAACGTTACCAATGGTTGGCGCCTGGCCTGTCTGTTGCACCTGATTACGGAGCAGCTCTTCGAGGTCTTGGAGCAGATGGAGGGAGACCCGGGTTACCCTACACCCGGATGGCCTCGATCAACTTTCGATCCCACCCGACCAAAACACATATAAAACATGCTGTGGGAACATGTAGGATGTGGTGAGCGCCTACCCGCCCCAGGGACAGGGCGGGTAGGCCGCGAACCGCATCATTCAGTTATCAGGGAGCAGTTATCAGTTGTCAGATGGTGAGTTTGATAACTGCCCCCTGACAACTGATAACTGAAAACTGCCCCCTGGAAATGATGCGGTTCACCGCCGTCCCTGGCGGCTCACCGCATCCTACGTCTCTTAGAAATGGCATAACCGAGAGATTTCTTTGGAGAAAACAATGGGCCGAATTGTGGTACCGGTAAAAATCACGAATCTCTTTGACGAGGACAAATTCATACAATGCGAAATGTTCGTCGATACCGGGGCGGGCGCATTGATTCTTCCCCAGGCATGGAAAGAAAGACTCGGAATTTTCAAACGCTCCGAACCGGTAGAGCTGCAACTCGCCAATCAGGAGGTGGTGCGTGGTGAGGCCTGCTGGCCGGTGGAAATAAAAATAGCTGGCTTTCGCCCGGTTGCAAATGAAGTCATCTTTGTCGACATGGGTTCGAGTGAAGAGAATAACTACGAACCGCTCTTGGGATATGTCATTTTGGAACAGGCCCAAGTAGCGGTCGATATGCTGGGCCATCGTTTAGTGCCGGTAAGATACATCGATATGAAATAAAGTCCTGGTCAATACCGATGAAGGCGTTCGGAATCCAGTGCTAGGCAGAAACAACAAAATAGTGGAGTTTGAATGATCACGCTAGTGTAGTGCGCCATTCTGTTTGGAACTTAAGCGGCGATTGCGCGCGTCGGGCGTCAAATCGATCGCGGCGCC
>NZ_FLUY01001372.1 GCF_900092655.1 Candidatus Thiosymbion oneisti | reverse complement strand
TTCCAAATGCGTTAAAATGCACGAGATCTGTTTGAAACTCTTCCTGCACCGCTATAATACGGAGCTATTGCCAGCTACTGGTTAAGCTGGCATTTAAA
>NZ_FLUY01001371.1 GCF_900092655.1 Candidatus Thiosymbion oneisti | reverse complement strand
GGTGGTGGTTAATTTTTAAATGCCAGCTTAACCAGTAGCTGGCAATAGCTCCGTATTATAGCGGTGCAGGAAGAGTTTCAAACAGATCTCG
>NZ_FLUY01000553.1 GCF_900092655.1 Candidatus Thiosymbion oneisti | reverse complement strand
CGGCGTGGGAGCAAATCCCGACGCTCCAGCGTCACAATATACTGGCCGCTGGAGCGGCCCAGCTGCGTTCCCACGCTAGAGCGGTGGGAACGAGCACAAGCCGTGCAGCGGTTGAGCGGTCGGCTGGAGCGCCACGTTCGGCATTTCCTTACGCGGCCATTTCCAGCGATTTCTTTACCGCGATCTTTGACTAAGCTTTCGGCTATTTCTGGATTACTAATTACATATTTCTCTTGTATGTTCTGCGGAATTTGAATAGTAATTGTTCCATTTTGAATTCCTTACACAGTTTTTATGGTCTAACGTCACAAATAACCAGCGAAAAAAGCAGAGCGAGGTACGAGCGATGCTTTTTTGTGTCCGAGTTAATTTGCTTTGTTAGCCATAAGGTCTCTCCAACTACCCGAGACATATTTATGAATGATACTTGAAACTAAGGTTTGATAAGGAATACCCTCTTCCAGTGCACGTTTTTGTATCGCGACCAAATCTCTATTAGAGATATAGATATTGATTCGTTTATCCTTTCTAAATGTATTTTCAGCTATCTGTTGAATTTCTTTTTTCCGTTCCGGCGTCATTACAGAGACAAATTCATCGGCTTCATACGCCGCTAAAATATCTTTTTCGTATTTATCTAGTTTAACCTCTGTCATTTGCTTTCTCCCAGGTATTTCCTCGTTGCCTTACGGCTGGGAATGATAGTTTTAAGAAATACTTCATCATCCGATTCCACATATGGAACCAAATAGGCGTAACCATCAATATCGACGATATATACCCGCTGATTAGGATACTCCTTGTCATTAGGATGCTTGATGTCATCTATCAAGTCATTGTTTTGCAAGTGAAAAATTACACTTTCAAATGAAACATCCCTTTCATCGATGAGGGTTTGATTTTTGCTTGGATTCCAATTGTAAGCCTTCATGTGGCGGGATTATAGAGCGTGCATGTGCTTATTGGCTTCATTTTTGGTTACCGACACCCATAAGCTGCACGCAATTAGTTCGTAGGCTGGGGTGAGCTTGCGAACCCCAGCATCCAGGCTTGGGTGCTAGAAGAAGCTGGGGTTCGTGCCTCACCCCAGCCTACGGCCCTTTTTTAATCCGCAGATTACGCAGATGAAAAAAGAACCACGAATGGACACGAATAAACATGAATTATTTTTCTTTGTTTCTTCAGGATCCTGATTGCTGAGCCGCGACAGACCGGTGACCGGCAACCTGATCGTCGATAAGTTGACAGCCCGCGTAGGGCGGATGAGAGGCACACTTCGGGGCCGAGTTGGCTACTGTAATTGGGTGCCTCGTCACCCGCCGTCAGGTAATGGTCCCCAGGTGGCGGGTGGCAGCCATCCCTGGCCTGCCCCGCCCTACGCGGGCTTGCGAACCCCAACAGATCGTTATATCGAGCCAAAAGGTGAATTCTTGCACAGTCTCCAGAGCGTGGGAACGAGCAAAAATTTCATAGCGGGAATTTTCAGGGCACGCTCAACATAAGGGCAACAGTGGTTTTTCGGGAGAACGTGGATTTGGAACCAATTTTTTCTGCACTGGGGATATATGCCAATCCATCTCTTCGAGAGGAACCGCGCCCAGCAGCGGCTCGGCACCATGGGGAAGCTCGATTACACGGACATGGCAGGTACGGCCCTCGACTTCGATTTCGACAATTCCGAATACCCGATATTCATGTTCCCCACCGTCGGCAGTGTAAACCCGTACCTTATCCAGCTCTTCCAGTTTGAGTCGGCTTATGATCTCTATCGGCAGGGCCAACTCCGTTGCCCCGGAATCTACCAATGCGTTGCATATGACATCCTCTCCCTTTTCATCATCCGCAAGGAATCGGTTCTGCCAGTTTTTCAGTTTCACTTGTACACTGAATACCCCCATAGTTCTTCCCGTCTATGAATGTTACCCGAACCCTCTGCTGCGTTAGCCAATAGTACAGGATTAACAGGATTTTCAGGATTCACAGGATGTTAGAATTGATTATTCAGAAAACAATCCTGTTAATCTTGTCCTATTAGCGGTCGGCACGACGATTATGTCAACCGCTCCTAATCCTTCATCCGTTCTAGTACCGCGCTCAGCTCGGTGCCGACCTTCAAACCGATGAAGATATAGATGATCGGCATGGCGCCGGCGCTGAGCAGCTCGCCGAAGCTGCCGAGATCGAGAAACCGGTTATCGAGAAAACCGCCCGCGAGTATCAGGCCCAGGACCCCCACCACCACATAGCCGAAACCGGAGAAGGACTCCAACAGCCGCACAATGCCGTGATTCAAGCGGGTATCGGGATCGGCCAGTAGCAGGAGCATGATCCCGGAGGCCAGCACCGCCCCGCCCTGGAAGCCGCCGCCCGGCGTCAGGTGCCCATTGATAAAGACATAGATACCGAGCACGAAGATCAGCGGCAGGAGAAAGTGAACGGCGGTCTGTACCAGTTCACTGGAGGCCCGGCGACTGGGACCTTCTTCCTCCGTCTCACCGACCCGCCGGCGCAGCAGCAGCCCGACCCCCGCCGCGGAGATGAAGAGCACCGCCACCTCGCCCAGGGTATCCAGGCCACGGTAGGTGACCAGCACCGCGGTCACGATATTGGCGGCCCCCAGCTCATCGGGACCCGCTGTCACATAATGCTCGGAGATGGGATTCAACCCGGTGCGGGGGGCATAATTCACCACCATGTGCAGGAAAACGGACCCCAACAGCAACAGGGAGAGCAGTATGGTGACCCGCTTGATCATTTCTCCGGCGGCTCCGTGGTCCGGCGAATGCTGTAGAGAAAGATAATGGTCGTGAGCCCGCTGCCGATGGCGGCCTCGGTCATAGCCACGTCAGGCGCGGCCAGGGCGACATAGGTAATGGCGGCGAACAGGCTGGCCATACCGGCGCTGATGGCCGCGCTGAGGGTGTTCCCCAGGTGGACGGCCAGCAGGGCGCTGACGATGATTCCGGCGCAGAGCGCCGTGCCGATCACGAGCAGGATCATGAGGTCTCCTGTTCCCCCAGCTTGTCGACCACGGTGCGATCGCTCAAGGGGACCCGGATGGCATGGGCCGCACGGGCCAGGGCATGAGCGGAGATGGGGGAAGTCAACATGACAAAGAAGGCGAGAACCAACAACTTGCCCAGCCAGCCGGGATGGGCGAGCCCGATCCCGATCAGGGCCAAGGTGGTCCCCAGGGTCGAGGCCTTGGTGCCGGCCTGTAACCGATTGTAGCTGTCGGGCATGCGCAGCACGCCCAATCCACCCAGCAGCAGGAATACCGAACCGGCCAGGGTCATCAGGGCGCCGAGCATCTCTAAGAAGGCATACATGGATCAGAATCCCTTTTCGCTGTAACGGGCCACGGCCAGTACCCCCAGGAAGCTGAGCAGACCATAGACAATGGCCACATCCACATAGATGAAGCGCCCCCCGAAGTGGGCCAAGAGTACGATGATGCTGATGGCGGTGATGGTCAGCACATCGATGGCGATGATGCGATCGATCGGGGTAGGTCCCCTCATCAATCGGATAATACTGAAGAGACTCCCCAACAGGGTGAGGATTACCGCCAGTGTCATCAGGGTATCGACCATTGTGAGTTCACCCTTGGCTCAGCTGCATGAGATAGTGCTCGAAGCGCGCGGAGATCTCGCGCGTCGCACTCTCCACGTCTTTCCCCGTGACATCGATCCAGTGAATGAACAGGGAATCCTCGATCATATCCACCGTGAGGGTACCCGGGGTCAAGGTAATCGAATTGGCCAGGATCAACCGATAGGTGGGATGCTGCAAGCGGGTCTTTATCTCGACGATCCCCGGATTGATTCGCACCTCCGGCGCGATCACCCGCCGGGCTACATCCAGATTCGATTTGACCAGCTCGCGGGTGAAGAGCCACAAATACCCAAGCACCAACAACGGCGTCTCCGGGGTGAATTTGGTCCCGGCGAACAGAAAGCCGTGGGCCGGGAAGATGAACACCAACAGGGTAGCGACGATGGCCCCCGCCAGCACGACCTGCCACGACAAGGAGGCATTGAGCAACACCCAGACCAACATCATGGATAGCCAGAATGCGACCAGATGTTTCTTTTCTCGGCGATCGGGGGCTGCGATATTCATCTTGGCGGTAGCTTCGGCCTGTGGGCGAGACGATGTTCCGGAATGGAATCCGGCAGTTACCGACCAACAGACGATCTTGAATCTTTCTAAGGCGATCTGTCAGGAGCTTGGAAAAACCCCATCCTTGGAATTTTTCAACACCTAGGTTGGTTGCCGGCGACCGATACTAGTCGGAAAACCGCATCAAAGTTTATAACCTACATCATTGATTCGGATTTATCTTCCCATGTCGGCCCGCTTATCTCAACTCCCTGCGACGAGTGGGGGATAGAGGGTGAAATCCAGATGCGGATCGACGAGATGGTCTCCTCCCGCTTCCTGAGGTGCCCGCTGCTTCTACCCGTCAACCCCCATTCAGGAGCCATCCTCGTCCTGCGACGGCACCCGCTGGGTACTCCGCTCCCGCCTGCGGTTGACCTTGCGTTGGCGCCGACGTACCAGCGTAATGACCGGGCCGGAGACTGCGTAACTCACAAAACCGGCAAGCAGGACCACCGGCGGATGCAGCAACACCACCGCGTAGCCGAGCATCACCACGACCGCGAAGATAAAGGGGACCCGTCCGCGTAGATCGATCTCCTTGAAGCTGTGAAACCGGAAATTACTCACCATGAGCAGACCGGCGCAGGTGGTGATGAGGGCGACCAGCCAGCTCACCTCCGACCCATCGATGCCGTGATCCGCTCCGACCCAAATCCCGGCAGCGATGAGCGCCGCCCCCGAGGGACTCGGCAACCCTTGAAAATAACGCCTGTCCGCACTGCCGAGCTGGGTATTGTAGCGGGCAAGGCGTAGGGCAGCGGCGGTGGTATAGACAAAAGCGGCCAGCCAGCCGACCTTGCCGAGCCCGCTCAAGGCCCATTCGTAGGCCACCAGGGCCGGGGCGACGCCGAAGGCCACCATATCGGAGAGGCTGTCGTACTCCGCCCCGAAATCGCTTTGGGTATTGGTCAGGCGGGCGACCCGCCCATCGAGCCCGTCCAGCACCATGCTGGCGAAGATCGCCAGCGCGGCGGCCTCGAAACGCCCCTGCATGGCCACGAGCACCGCATAAAAACCCGAGAACAGGGCCGCGGTCGTGAACAGATTGGGCAGGAGATAGATGCCGCGTCGAATGCCGGGTCTGGGTTTCTGCTCGTCCATTGCGTGGGCAGTATGGCAGAGAGCTTGCTGGGGGAGCCCAGTATATCAAGTTGTCGGCCCTCGGTTGCCGGTCGCCGGCTTCCGGCAAGGTAGTTTTTACCGCAGTGCCATCTAAGTTAAAGGTTACGGTTGGCAAAGAGAAGAAAAACTACGAATCACGCGAATCCTCGCGGATTGATTCGCACCGATTCGCGCGATTCGTCGTTGGTAGTGGTTAAGGTCTAAATGGAAGCATAGCCACTAGCAGTGGGTTGGGCACGCCACACACAGCACCCCCTCTCCCGGCGGGAGCGGGGCAAAGCCGGTAGGACGGTGGCGTGCCCAACGAATCATTTAAATATTAACCACCACCCGCTAATCACCTCCATAGTTGTGAAGCGGTAGTGCCGTAGGATGCGGTGAGCGCGGTAGGTCTTACAGGATGGCACCACCAGGAGGCGCGAACCGCATCGATGGACGCCCGCAGCGAACCGCATCTTTAAACGGCGATGCACCGCTGATGCCTCGTACCTGTCTCCATTATTGTCGAGTTACGGCAGCACAAACATGGATCGAGCACCAGCATGGACCGATTGGGGTACGCCTAATTCGACCTACCGAGCTCGTGGAACGGCTTCCACTTAAGGGCTTCGAGCTGGTCCAGGATCTCCTGGCGCCGGGTGTCGCGGATTTCCCAGTATTTGTCCCAGATAGCGCCCGCCGCGTCTTTGATGGCCGCGATGAGCTCCGCCGGTAATCTGATGTAATCCTTTACGGATCGGGTATCGGATGTACCGCGTGCGTCGAGGATGGCATCGACATGGCGGGTGAAGTCCAGGCGTCGTTCCACAGCGCGCTCAAGTACGGCCTGGAATTGCTCGGACCCGTCGAAGGGCCTGCGCCGGATGATGTCATGGCTCATCCGGGCGATCAGCCCGTCGAACTCCGCTTTAGCCGAGGCGTAGAGGCGAATGCCCTCTGCATAGCTGCCGGCGTCCTGCCGACCAAAGTCATTGAGCATAGTCACATAGCCCTCGGCCAGGGATTGCTCCCGCGCCAGCACCCCGAAGGCCTTGCTCGCCTCCAGATCGGTCTCCGCCCCACTGCGCCAGGGTACACTCATGAAGACGATCAGCACCAAGACAGTTGACACCGAGTAGGTGGTAGGTCGATAGCGGTTCATGTTCAATATTCTGGTAGTGGTTGAGTCTTAGGGGGCGTTCTCAATTGAGCTAACTCATCATTTTCTCTCGTTCCCACGCGCCGCGTGGGAACGCGGAAGCTCCGC
>NZ_FLUY01001367.1 GCF_900092655.1 Candidatus Thiosymbion oneisti | reverse complement strand
AGACCGGCAGCTCTTCTTGGGTGCGGATGCGCAGGGCCTCATCGAGCTGGCCGCGGGCCTGGAGGATGTCGGCGATCTTGCCTTGGGTCACCGCCTTTTCACGCACGTCGCCGAGGCGCTCATAGACCGGCAGCTCTTCTTGGGTGCGGATGCGCAG
>NZ_FLUY01001365.1 GCF_900092655.1 Candidatus Thiosymbion oneisti | reverse complement strand
CCTTTGACCCCCTCTCCCCAAGCCCCCTCGCTGCGCTCGGCGCAGGCTCTCTCCCGGCGGGAGAGGGGCTTTTGCGACACCCTC
>NZ_FLUY01001361.1 GCF_900092655.1 Candidatus Thiosymbion oneisti | reverse complement strand
GTGCGGCCCACAAGGCGTCTGCTCTGACCGTTGCCGACAGCTGGTCATTGGGTGCGTAAGCCGTCTGAAAGACGGCGGTCCCAG
>NZ_FLUY01000342.1 GCF_900092655.1 Candidatus Thiosymbion oneisti | reverse complement strand
AGGGTCTAGATAACTTTAGAGTGGATTTTCTTTCAGCAGAGTCAGTATTCTATCATAGAGGTTTTCCTCGCGGTAATT
>NZ_FLUY01001357.1 GCF_900092655.1 Candidatus Thiosymbion oneisti | reverse complement strand
CAGGGCGAGCGCGTATAAATCCTCCCGAGAACATGATCTTGTAGGTTGGGCAAGGGCCGTAAGATGTGGTGAGCGCAGCGAACCGC
>NZ_FLUY01001354.1 GCF_900092655.1 Candidatus Thiosymbion oneisti | reverse complement strand
AGGGCGAAGGGATTGGCGCTCGCCTCAAGTGACTCGATGCGGTCCGCATAGTCGATGAGTTTGACGACCGGAAATTCGAGTGTATGGCGACAGCCGAGGACTTCGAAACCATAGTGGTCGGGTCGCCACCCGGCATCCTCATCGGCCAGCACGGCAAGGCTGGCGATGGGGCGGGCGTAGCGGTCAAAAAGCCGGTAGTTGTAGGTGAACATGCGCCTGGCGAAGTCGCTGTCGCGTCGCCCCTGGACCTCGATGTGGATGTAGATCCAGCGTTGTTCGCCATCTTCGAGGGTGACTTGGACCAGGGCATCGGCAAAACGTTTACCAAGTTCAGCATCGCGCACCACCTGACGCAGTTCGGTATTCTTGAATTCATGGCCCTGTGCCCAATCGATTCGGGCGTGCGCCCCGGGGAAATAGAAGGCCATGAATTCAGGGAAGGCGTGTTCGAGTACGTCCTTCCAGGGGCTATCGTAGGCGTCGTTGTTATTTTGTAGATCGGTCACCTGTATAAACCTCGAGTCTTGGCACTTCCTTGAAAATAGCCCAACCCCTATGCTACGCTCACTCACCTTTCTACCTTTGGTGCAGCTGTCAGGTTGCACCCTTTCCACCATTCGCTTGGAACGACCACCCGGATAACCTCTGCTCCCGTGATCGCGATGAAAGTACGAAACGGCTAATCTGAGCGTCAAGCAATTGGTCGAACGAATAGCAGACAGGAGCGTATAATGCCCTATGGTGAATTTGAGTCGGTTTCAGAAGTGGCTAGGATATTCGATATTGAAGTCAGTGGTAATAAACGATTTGTAGATAAACTGAAAATCGAAATCCCTGATTCGGATTTCAAAAGGATGGAAAAAAAGTTAGGTGATGATCTAAACTTTATAAATGAGACAACTATTTGTGAAAGGATAATCAGTCCTATTTTGGAGCTGATAGCGGATAATTATGAATCACTGAAGATTTGGTCGCATGTGTCCTACAACGTCGATAAGGAAAAAGGATTGGTTGGTGAACCTGACTATCTGATTGCGCCAAAGACGAAATATGGTGACATGGATGTACCACCCCTCTGTGTTATCGAAGCTAAGAAGGATGACTTCGAGGAGGGGTGGACACAAGCTTTAGCTGAAATGGTCGCTGCTTCTTTGCAGGGCAGAAAAGCTTGCTACAGTGTTGTTACTACAGGTAACACCTGGGAGTTTGGCACCCTGGAAAATAAGGTATTCACCAGAGACTTTACGAAATTTTCAGCTACGGTCAATCTGCAGGAAATATTCGATGTACTGAATTGGTTGTTTAATATTGCAAATGAGTCCAGATAACCTGAGAGCGTTGCCGGAGCCTTGCCCATACCCCACCATCGGACCATGAGATCGTGAGCGGGTCGTGGTAAATTTTTAGGCTCTTTATGGATTCCGGACAGCTAACGATCATCGAAGGGATCTCCCGGACGTTTTGGAGTGCGGCGGCCACTTGCCCCCGCTGCTTACCGGAACCGACAGCGCGAGGCATAAACCGGGGGTCGGCCAAGTGGCACCATCCTGCCGCCGCTTTGGATGTGGCGAGGTATCCGTTCCCGGCCAAGGTGTTGTGGCCAGA
>NZ_FLUY01000393.1 GCF_900092655.1 Candidatus Thiosymbion oneisti | reverse complement strand
CCTTATCCCGGCATTGGTAGCAACCCACGCTACCTGGTGTAACCGGGGGTGCCGGCAGGTACAGTGCAAACCCGCCGTCGCTTTGGATTTGGCGATGCATCTATCCCCGGCCAGGCGTTGCGACCAGGGGAAAGCGCCGTCGCCGCGGCGCGTGTGGAGTCCGCTGCCCAGGTTCTTGGCAAGCGCCGCTGGTATCCCCCGTCGTTGAGGTTCGATGCGGTCGCGCCGCTCTGCCGGCGCACTCCAAAGCAGTCCGGAATCCATAAAGAGCCACCGGTTTTTACTGAGTGGAGAAACCAACATGAAGGTCGCCGGAATCGCTGTCAGCAGCAAATCCGTTACCTTGGTTATTTCTCGTTCCCACGCGCCGCGTGGGAACGCGGAAGCTCCGCGCCGCGGAGTGTCTCGGAGACGCTATGAGCCGTAGCCGCTACCCTATTGTCGAACCGCAAACGCCGCATTTCATGACATTCACCGTGCTGGAATGGCTACCGGTGTTCACGTGCCCCGATACGGTACAAATTCTGCTCGAAGCTTTCACCGACCGACAACAAAATCGAGGGGTTCGCTTGTACGGCTATGTGATTCTGGAAAATCACCTGCACTGTATTCTTCAGTCGCCGGATTTGGAAAAACAAGTGAAGAACTGGAAATCTTATACGGCGCGGCAGGTTATTAATTATCTGCGGGCCAGAAACTCGACACGGTTATTGGCAAAGCTGGCCTATCATTAAGAAAGGATATAAGACGGATCGTGAATATCAGTTATGGGAAGAAGGATCGCATCCGCAGTGGATCCAAAACGAGGCGATGCTGGTGGAGAAATTGGCGTATATCCACAACAATCCGGTCAAACGCGGGTATGTGGATCGGCCGGAGCATTGGCGTTATTCCAGTGCACGGAATTATTTGGGCCGGGCGGGTTTAGAGGCTGTCTAAAAATTAAGATACTGATTTTAGGGTATAAAATCTGTAAATTTCACGCTCGTTCCCACGCTCCAGCGTGGGAACGTCGTCTTGTCCGCTCCCGCGGACTCAGCGCTTCTGTGCTGATAGGCGTTGGCGGTTAGCCTACCGAGGCGCTTAATCGACGCTGGAGCGTTGGGATTTGCTCCCACGCTGGAGCGTAGGGAGCCAGCTGAAAATCAATGTGTTAGTTTTTAGGCAGCCTCTTAGTTCCCGGGTATACGGAATGGTGGACACAGGCCTGATGCTCTCCGCGGCGCGGAGCTTCCCCGTTCCCACGCAGCGCGTGGGAACGAGAAAAATGAGGTTCGGAGCCCGCGTAGGGCGGGAAAGCACAGTCGGGTAGGTTGGGCAAAGGGCCAGGGATGGCCCGTGCCCAACACTGTTGTTGGGCACGTCCAGCGTCCACAGATGCGGTTCGCTGCGCAAGATGGTTCGGTACGCTCACCACACCATCGATGCGGTTTGCGCCTCTTCGTGATGCCATCCTGAATGACCTGCTGCGCTCACCGCACCATTATGATCCCCGTCCGTAGGCATCCCGGCGGGATGCGGCCGTCCCTGGCCTGTCCCGCCCTACGGGTCTCCAAAAGTGATCGTGCGCACCGGCTTGCTGCGTAGAAGACGCGGATTCAGAACGAAGTCAGCGCCAGACAAGGGCGCCACCTGCGGATTCGCCAGCCCACTGTGTCGGGTTACGGCGCGTTCGACCTCGCCGACACCCGCCGCCCTTCGCAAGGCGCGCCTAACCCGACCTACGGGTCTCATCGCATCATCGATGCGGTTCGCGCCACCCGGCAGTGCCGTCCTGAAAGATTTCCCGCGCTCACCGCATCCTACGGGCTTTGTTCAACCTATCCGGATTTTCCTATGCTCAATATGCGTCTTTGGGGTTCATCCAGTCACCGGCTACCAGCTACGGTAGCCGGCGACTGGTAGCTGGCGACTGGTAGCTGGCGACTGGTAGCTGGTAGCTGAATGGTGGGCACAGCCCACCCTACGTCATGCCGGGGATGGGGCCGAAGGTCTCGGCGGGGAGGCGTTCGAGACGGCCGGTGGCGGGGTCTTTGAGCTGCCAGCCGAGCCAACGCCAGGCGCCGGGGCTGGCGGAGCGGAAGCCGCTGCCGGCGGGCTCCAGGACGGCGTACTCCCGGTCCCGGAATATCTGGATGATGGTCAGACTCTTCCCGCTGACGGCGTCCCACAAGCGCAGCATGCCGTCAGCGCCGGCCGAGACCAAGCGGCTGGCGTCCGGCGACCAGCCGCAGGCCCAG
>NZ_FLUY01000539.1 GCF_900092655.1 Candidatus Thiosymbion oneisti | reverse complement strand
TATTGCAATCTAAAACAACGAGTTATGGAGCGAATGAGCGGCCACGATGCCCTCATGGCTCGTTCCCACGCTCCAGCGT
>NZ_FLUY01001136.1 GCF_900092655.1 Candidatus Thiosymbion oneisti | reverse complement strand
ACCCACCAGATCCAGCTCGCGGCACAACACAACGAAATCTCGGTTCGCCGCGCGCACGGCGTTCCCGTTGACCCGTCGAAACTCAGCGATGGTACGGTAGCTCGGGACCAAGCCC
>NZ_FLUY01001708.1 GCF_900092655.1 Candidatus Thiosymbion oneisti | reverse complement strand
CACCGCCAGACGAAAGGGGCGGCAACGGATAGGCCACATCTAAGGACACGGGAACCTGCTCTCTACTCTACTGGTTCGAAA
>NZ_FLUY01001352.1 GCF_900092655.1 Candidatus Thiosymbion oneisti | reverse complement strand
CAATGCCATTAAGTTAGCTGCCGGCCGCTGGTCGTGGTAGGTCGGGTTAGGCGCGTGCTTCGGTGTTCGGTTGGGTCACAGGATTGGGGCGCGCCGTAA
>NZ_FLUY01001190.1 GCF_900092655.1 Candidatus Thiosymbion oneisti | reverse complement strand
AGAATCTTTGCGTCTTGGCGCCATTGCGTCCTGGCGTTAAATGGGCCGGAAAGTGAGCGGCCAAGCATAAAATTTTTAGGCTCTTTATGGATTCCGGACTCTTCTATCCTCCATCCCCGGCACGACCGTCGCGTGTGGTGAGCACCGGTCTGCGTGCAGGGACGCACCGGCAGGCGGCGAGCCGGAGCGGTCCAGCGAAAACTTTGGAGTGCGGCGGCGACCTTATCCCGGCCTTGGTAGAAACCCAGGGTACCTGGTGTAACCGGGGGTGCCGGCAGGTACACTGCAAACCCGCCGCCGCTTTGGATTT
>NZ_FLUY01000129.1 GCF_900092655.1 Candidatus Thiosymbion oneisti | reverse complement strand
CGCGTCGGGCGTCAAATCGATCGCAGCGCCATTCGCATTCTCTGCCTCTTGTCTGCATCGGCTCTCTACAACCGACCCGGGGCGGCTTTGTTAGTTCTACTATTTACAGCGCACTACACTAGCGGTCGAGCCAGATCCAATCGGCAGACGGTAGTGGATAAATTCTAAATGCTGAAGTCTGCCAACCCCTCCCTCGTCATTCCGGCAGGGATTGCCGGAATCCAG
>NZ_FLUY01001351.1 GCF_900092655.1 Candidatus Thiosymbion oneisti | reverse complement strand
CATCATCGTCTGTCGGGTTACGGCGCGCCCCAATCCTGTGACCCAACCGAACACCGAAGCACGCGCCTAACCCGACCTACCACGACCAGCGGCC
>NZ_FLUY01001656.1 GCF_900092655.1 Candidatus Thiosymbion oneisti | reverse complement strand
CGTTTGGCAAACGAGGCGCTCGGCGGCGAGATCGGTATTCATGAATATCCCGGCGGCATGATCTTTTCCGCCGGTGAGGCGCCGCTCTTGTACCAGGACGACGAAATCGGGCAACCACCCCTGGTTTACGGGCCGGTCGCCAGATTGCTCAAGCCGTTACGGACCAGTGAGCCTTGGGGTTCCTGGGGCCTGCCGGAAGAGGAGTGCCTGGATTGGCTCGCGCGGTTCGATTGAATTGAAAAACCTGTTTTCGTCCCAGGCCCTCGAGCAATTCTTCCCCGAAGACGAAGAAGGCTATGCCCTGACGGCCTTCGGGTTCTATTTCAGCTTCCGGTTCCCGGACGGCTACCGCCGGGAGCTGCGCCGACGCTGCGCCGAGATCTGCGCCGACTATTGGCGCCTCTGTGGCCGGGACCTGGCCTGGATGATTACACCAAAGACCTGCCTCTGGCAGCGGATACCCGAGGGCTATTCCATGCAGCAATGGCTCCAGGGTTTTCCGGATCAGGATTGGGTATGGTCGATGATCTTCCATTCCGGACGCATCCCGAGTGAGGCAGCGGAATATCAAATCACCGGCATTGGCGACAGCACCCAAACCTACTCCTATAGCTATCTGACACTCGTGCTGCCCGTGACCTGGTTTGCCCAAAATCCGGGCCAGCACCCCATCGAGCTCTTCCTGCGCTGGTCGGCGATACTGCAGGCCCGTGACGGCAGCGCCGGACTCGGACTCATCCCGCCCGAGGATACGCCCAAGCGCGGGCGTACCTCCAAGCTGGCCGCCGCCTTTCGAAAACAGTTCCCCGGCGCCGAACTGGTCAATCCCCTTGGTCAACAAAACATGTTTTGGGGTCTCCTCTCCGTCAACTGGCTAACCATGATTAGCTCCGAGTGTATAGAAAAGCTCGGCGGGGTTGCGGGCATTAAGACACGTTTGGCAAACGAGGCGCTCGGCGGCGAG
>NZ_FLUY01001503.1 GCF_900092655.1 Candidatus Thiosymbion oneisti | reverse complement strand
TCCAACGCCTCGGCGAAACCCCAGAGGCCCTCCGCGATCTCTCGGTCTCGCTCAATAACGTGGGCAACACCGATCAGCAACTCGGCGACTGGCAGCGCGCACGCGACGCCTTCACCGAGGCACTCGAAATCAGCCGCCGCATCCTCCAACGCCTCGGCGAAACCCCAGAGGCCCTCCGCGATCTCTCGGTCTCGCTCAA
>NZ_FLUY01001348.1 GCF_900092655.1 Candidatus Thiosymbion oneisti | reverse complement strand
CCATTAGGGCATCGTGGCCGCTCATTCGCTCCATAACTCGTTGTTTTAGATTGCAATAATGTGGGGATACCTCAGGGATTACCCAGGATTTACAGGATGCATATTAAAATGTAAGAATCCTGTAAATCCCGTGTAATCCTGTAAATCCTGTCCTATTGAGGGTCCGCGACGAAGCTCGAGTTGGGTACTCGTGGGCTTAAGGCAAAGCCTCGCTAGGGTTATAGTCAACCCTTGGTATCGGATTCGATGAACCTTTGCAGATCACGCAGCATGCCAGCGGGTTCTGCCACAGCCATTGCGGCGATCTCATCCGCCCGCGCCTGGGCGCGGGAATGGGCGTAAATGCGCAGCTGGGGTGCGTTGCCCGATGGACGGATGTGGGCAATATCTCCGTTGCGGAAGAAGCAGCGGATACCGTCCTGGACATTGATACGCGCCAGCTCGCCGAATCCCCTCGCAGGCGTGAAGATGCCCTCGAGGACCTGCCGTTTCCGATCGAAGGCCTGACCCTCCGGGTCGCTCAACGACCACTCACCGACGACCGCCTCGGTCAGATCACGCAGCAGGATGCGATCACTGTGAAACTCCAACCACTGGATAGCCTCGCCCGGCGGTCGGAAGTAGGCGAGGATCTTGCGGCTGGTGTCCTGCGGGAAGTCGTCGATTAGGTCCGCTCTCCCATACCACTGAGGCAAGCGGTCGAAACACTCCGACAGGGTCGCGCCCTGTTCGGCCGCAGCGTGCATCACGGCGAGTATGGGCAGGATAGCGTCACGGGTCGGAAGCGCGCGCAGCATGCCGCCGTTCAGGGTCAGCTCGGAACCGACCAGGAAGCCGCCGTTGGCCTCCCAGCCGACTACCCGTTGCTGGCCCTGCACCAGCGCCTCCTGCATGGCCTCGATGACGAAGGGCGATCCGATCCGCGTCTTGGTCGTGATCAGGCCCTTGCCCATAAAGTGCTCGTGCACACCGGGGTTGGTACTGATCGGCACCGAGACGGCATCCGCTTTGAGATAGTCGGCGACGACGGCACCCACCAGATCCCCCGGAAAAAAGCGCAATGCGGGCCTTGCGGGATCGTCGGACTCGGAGACGCCAACGATCAAGGGCCGATCGCTGTCGCCGTCCGTGGATACGATGGCATCGATCCGGCCATGCAGGGCTTGCTGTTCGGCGACGATCTCCGCGAGCATCCGCAGATGCGCCGGAGAAATAGCCTCGGTATCGATGGGGACGAAGGTATCGCTGCGTCCGACCCGGATCACCTCGGCCCCCGTGTGCGCCAGGATGCGCGGCAGCAGCTCCCGCCCGACGGCGGCGTATTCGTAGAACAGGATGCGCTTACCCTGCAGGCCGTTGCGGGGGAATACCCGGCGGTAGCGCTCGAGGTAGCCCTGCTCGGCCACCGGGTTGACCGGCGGCAGGACCGGCCGCTGCTCGGGCTTCAGCATCCCCTTGGAGTCGAATAGGGATGCCGCCGCCGGACGCCGGTACTCCTGTTGTCGAACCGCCTCCACCGCAGCGACGATGCCCGGCTCGTCGGATTTGAGCACCTCGCCGTCGCAGCGATTGGCCTTCTGCCCATTGCGATCCGCCGGGATATGGCTGCCGGTGCACATGAAGCTCATGACCCCCTGCTCGAGCGCATAGAAGGTCAACGCAGGGGTAGGCAAGCTGCCTACATAATCCACCTGATAACCGGCGTCCAAGACCGCGCGCGCCGTAGCCCTCAGAATCTGCGGCGTCGAAGGCCGTAGGTCCCCGGCGATGGGAATCTGCAGTGACTCACGCGGCACCGCACCGGCCTGGAGCTTGCCGATGTCTTCGAGGTAACGCAGGGTTCCCAGCGTCAGGCTGTAGACCTCCAGATCGGTAAGATCCTTCACCAAGGCCCGGAGCCCACTGGTCCCGAAGCGTGACACGACCGGCGTGTAGCTGAGGATGTCACACAACTGCGGTTGAGTTTTCATTTTCCGCCGCACCTCCTCCAGACTCCTACGCACAGCTAAGGCGACACAAACCGTGCTGCGTCGACGCCAAGATTAACCAATAGAACTCGATGCACGGTTCGCGGTCGCCTTTAGCCGAATGTGTACGCCCGGCACGGGCGTGAACTTATGGGGTGAAAGTCCCCTGTAGGAGTACCTGTAATGTCCTGTGGGACAACTGTAACTACTAGCCGAGGGCAAGGGCAAACCCGCGAGGGGATGTCTGAAGGAAGCCCGAGCGCAAACGTGCGAGCCGACGGACAGAAACCGCAGAGAAGGCTTGGTCCCCGGGCGAGTCAGCACAAGATGACGAAGCCCACCCGGTGCAGGGGATAGGGTAAATGCGGCGGTTGTGCATGGAAAGTTCATGTTCTTATCCGGGGAGAGCTGTCCCACTTGCGGCCCGTGTTTCTATGGGAGTCGAACTGAGGGCCAGTCCGAAAAGGCTGGAAACACCATCGAACCCTAACGGGGCAGTGGTCGCTAAGGGAGCCGGCCTGAGGGCCAGCGCGAAAGTGCTGGAATTGCCACCGGACCCGACAGCGACTCGGGCAGCGCGTTTTGCGGCAACGCCTGACGTGATGGGACAGAAGTCAGCAGAGGGCATAGTAGCCAAACGCCCACCCGTAATGGGTGGGACAGGGTGAAGGCCTGAACCTTCGGCAACGAGAGAGCCGGGCGAGCCTCAACGACGGGATTGCACCCGACCGGGTGAAACCGCCTTGACGGTTCGTCGCGTAACCAGCGTTGGAGGTCGCCATGTTACGGTGATCCTTTTAACCCCGAAGGAAACGCCCCGTGCGGACCCGCATGCGGGGTGTTGTGGAGGCCGGGGGAGAAAAACCCCCAACTATCCGATTATACGTCTCTTACACGGCTGGCAAATTCCAGAAATTCGTCGTGTGGAATGATTCGGCGACGAGCTTCAAATTCTGGCGCTTTGGCATCTTCTCTGTTGAAAACCACCCCTCGAT
>NZ_FLUY01001347.1 GCF_900092655.1 Candidatus Thiosymbion oneisti | reverse complement strand
GCTCCGCGCCGCGGAGTGTCTCGGAGCGGACCTGTGGGATGTTGCGGCCATCTAGCCTGTGAAAACCATTGGTTAGTGCAGATAACAACCGG
>NZ_FLUY01001471.1 GCF_900092655.1 Candidatus Thiosymbion oneisti | reverse complement strand
AGCCATGAGGGCATCGTGGCCGCTCATTCGCTCCATAACTCGTTGTTTTAGATTGCAATAATGTGGGGATACCTCAGCCTTTGACCCCCTCTCCCCAAGCCCCCTCGCTGCGCTCGGCGCAGACTCTCTCCCGGCGGGAGAGGGGCTTTTGCGACACCCTCGGTTCAGGGCTTGGGTAGGGTGACGCCCTGCTGGCCCTGATACTTGCCCCCACGGTCCCGGTACGAGGATTCGCAGACCTGGTCGGACTCGAAGAACAGGATCCGGGCCACGCCCTCGTTGGCGTAGATCTTGGCCGGCAGGGGCGTGGTGTTGGAGAACTCCAGGGTAACATGACCCTCCTACTCGGGCTCCGGAGGCGTGACATTGACGATGATGCCGCAGCGCGCGTAGGTGCTCTTGCCGAGGCAGACTACCAGCACATTGCGGGGAATGCGCAGCTATTCCACGGTCCGCGCCAGGGCGAAAGAGTTCGGCGGGATCATACAGACCTCCGACTTGAGGTCCACAAAGCTGTTGGCGTCGAAGTTCTTGGGATCGACAATGGCCGAGTTGATGTTGGTAAAGAGCTTGAATTCATCGGCGCAACGGATGTCGTAACCATAGCTCGAAGTGCCGCAGGAGATGAACCGGCCGCCGCCATCGGACCCGCGGACCTGGGACGGCTCGCAAGGCGCAATCATGTCCTCCTGCGCCGCCATGCGGCGAATCCAACGGTCGGACTTGACAGACATCGAGGATAGCCCCGGAAAGTGCACCTGGTTGTGGATTATACCCGCCGCACACAGGACGAGTGCCTATAAATCTTTCCGCAACCAGTGGGGTCCCGGAAGAACCACAATTCGTGGTTTCCGCGGGGAGACCGACCTGAACCGGTGGCTCCGACAGGCTGCACTGGGGCGGAAGATCCGGGCGGGACGGGTATAGAATACCCAGCGGTCACCAATGTCCAAGCGAGGAGTTTCAAGTGGAAGAAAGAAGCGTCGACGTCGCCGTCATCGGGTCGGGCACCGCCGGCCTCAACGCCATCGGCCAGATCCGCCGTGCCGGCAAGTCCTTTGTCCTCATCAACGGCGGCGAGCCCGGAACCACCTGCGCCCGGGTGGGCTGCATGCCGTCCAAGGCCATGATCCAGGTGGCGGAGGACTATCACCGTCGGATGGTTCTGGGCAGATACGGCGCTGACGGCTACCAGGCACTGACCCTCGACGGCAAACGGGTCATGGAGCATGTCCAGGACCTACGGGATACCTTCGTCGACCGGGTGCTCGGCAAGTCCACCGACAACATGCCCCAGGACCGCTTTATTCAGGACTATGCCAGATTCATCGAGCCCACCCTGCTGGCGGTGGCAGGGCAGCGTATCCGCGCCCGACGCGTGGTCATCGCCACCGGCTCGCGGCCCTTGGTGCCCCAGGCTTGGCAGGCCTTCGGCGAGCGGATACTCACCACCGACGACCTCTTCGAGCTGGAGGACCTACCGACCTCCCTGGCGGTCATCGGGCTGGGCACCATCGGTATCGAGCTGGGCCAGAGCCTGCACCGCCTGGGCGTCGAGGTCACGGGCTTCGATCAGCTGACGACTATCGCCGGCACCCAGGACCCGGAGGTATCGGCCAGCGCCATCGAGCTGATGGGCAAGGAGTTTCCCATCCACTTAGGGAAGGCCACTCAGATCGCCGAGGCAGGCGACAAGCTGCGCGTGACGGCCGGTGAGCACAGCGTGCTGGTGGATCGGGTCCTGTGCAGCATCGGCCGCGTCCCAAACCTGGAGAACCTGGGCCTGGAGAATCTGG
Source organism: Candidatus Thiosymbion oneisti (assembly GCF_900092655.1). Taxonomy (GTDB): domain Bacteria; phylum Pseudomonadota; class Gammaproteobacteria; order Chromatiales; family Chromatiaceae; genus Thiosymbion; species Thiosymbion oneisti. Next base: position 4,933 of record NZ_FLUY01001471.1, on the reverse strand, counting down.
GTGTGGACTTGGACACCCGCGGCCTCCCGGCCTACGACCCTAACACCATGCAGGTGGGGGACCTCCCGGTCTTTCTCGCCGGCGACGTCAACGACGAACGCCAGATCCTCCACGAAGCGGGCGACGAGGGCAAGATCGCCGGCTACAACGCCGCCCGCGACCAGGTCACCGCCTTCCGCCGCAAGACACCCCTGCTCATCAACTTCTGCGACCCCAACATCTGCGCCGTGGGTCGGCGTTGGAACGACCTGGACCAGGCGACCACCGCCGTGGGCCAGATCCGCATGGCGCCCGTAGGACGGGCGCTGATCATGGGCAAGAACAAGGGCGTACTGCGCGTCTACGCCGATCAGCCCAGCGGCCTCATCCTAGGCGCGGAGATGATTGCGCCCAAGGGAGAAAACCTGGCCCACCTGCTGTGCTGGTGCATCGAGCAGGGGCTGACGGTCGGGCAGTTGCTGCGCCTGCCCTTCTACCACCCGGTTATCGAAGAGGCCCTACAGGCAGCCCTCTACGACCTCTACGGCAAGCTCGAGGCCAAGAACGAGGGACTCACCGAGCTGGCCCCCATCACTCACCAGCCGACCCATCCATCGCGCTGAGGCCTGCGCCAACACCCGTACAGCGCCCTGGGGGACATGGCCCCGGCATGCTTGTATACTCAAGCACCCAATTATGAATATACTCATAGACTGGTACGGATGCTTCCAGCTGCCGATAACATTAGAATGAGCAGGATCTTCGCGGATTGAGCCCTTGGGCAAAGCCCGCAGGATGGTGGTAGGGCGGGTAAGCCAGGGACGGCGCCACCCGCCATATATGCGGTGAGCGCCTGCTGATCACCCCAGAGACGCCTGCCTGTGCCGACATGGCAGACAGGGGGCAGGCAGCGATTGAGTGGAGCCCGACCCTGATCGGAGACCGGGAGTGCCGCCGCTATGCAGCCACCCAACTGTGGCCATTGCCTACGACCAGCGCAAACCAGCCGCATCGCCAAGGAGCTACTGGAGCAATGCCGTCCCATCAACCTGATCGGGGGTCGGGGTCAGGGTCGAGCCCGGCTGCTCGACGACCTGATGGGCATCGATCCCGACATTTTCTGGTTGCACGCGGATCTCAAGGAACATCGCTACCGCTTCGCCGGTCTGCTCGAGACCCTCTGGGACCAGACCGGTCTCATCGGCTATCCGCCGCCCACCCTCGGGGGTCTAGTCGATAAGCTCACCGCCGGCAACCGGCCGGTCTGCCTGCTGCTGCACCACTTCGACGCCATCCTCGATAATCCGGATCCGAACCTGGATGCGGGCTTCGACGCGGCCTTCCTCGAGGCCCTGAATGCGCTCAAGAACCGCGGCGTCTCGCTCCTCTGCGTCACCAGGCGTGCCTACGACCCTTATGGGATGCTCACCCGGTCCGGCGAGCGCCGGGGCTCCACCCTGGTCCTGGAGCCTGAAGCGCTCGCGCCGCTCTCCCGGGCCGAGATCCGGGCCGAGCTCGATCGCTGCCTACCGGGCCTGGACGCCAACGACCTAGATCTGCTTGCCGCTTCCTTGCTCAGGCATCGGCACCCTCTCTCCTTTCTGGGCTACGTGCGGAGACGGCTCCGGGACGGCGATGTCGCCGCATGGCCCTTCGACGAACGCCTGAGCCATTGGGAGGACAAGTACCGGGTCCGGTATGGTGGCCTTACCACCGCCGATGCCGTTGCCCCGCGCCACCGGATCAGCTCCTGGTACCGGGCCTTATTCGGTTGCATCAAGCCCCTCTTGACAGGGCCCATCAAGCAGCTCAGGCGCCGGCTTGCGGGAAAGGACTAGTACCTAGTTTCGATCTATTTTTCCTGTACGATGCGGCCACCTCTATAGGCACCTCATTGTGCCCGTCAGCCCCATACAAGAAAAATAGACTGAAACTACGTACTAGGTCCTGTTGACATTTATCCAGAAAGCCCCTCTCTCTGGAGAGGGTGTCGCAAAAGCGGTAGCGTCAGCTGCCAGTCTGTGAAGTTTAAACCACAGAGGACACAGAGAATTGGCCGATTCCTTTCTCTGTGCTCTCTGTGGTTCGAAATGACTTTTGCGACACCCTCGGAGGGAGAGGGGTTGGGGAGAGGGTGAATGAGGGGCTGTTGACCTTACTCGAATTTCCCAACGCCTGGATAGAAGACAACTCAAATCATGCAAAATCAATGGGTTGGTTTTTGGACAGCCTCTAAGGGACCGGCCTCTGAGGGACCGCAGGGCAAGCTCGATTCCGTTGCCGGTTGGCTGTGGGCGACGCTGGTCTTGGTAACACTCTGGCGGGTTTGGGCGGCCTGGATGCTCCCGGTCACTCAGGACGAGGCCTATTATTTCGATTGGGCACGCAGCCTGGCATGGGGCTATTTCGATCACCCCCCCGCGGTTGCCCTGTTCGGGATCGGCACCCGTCTCGCACCGGCAGCGGCGTTTGCCGGACGCCTCGGCACCATCCTGGCCGCTACGCTTTTACTGGTGGTGCTGGTTCGCCTCTATCGCGCCTGCAATCTGCGGGGCAATGAGCTGGTGGTCGCCGCGGTCGTCGCGTGCGCAACCTTGCCGGGCCTTGCCTCCGGGGTGCTTGCTACCCCGGATACGGCGCTCGGGCTCGCCTGGGCTCTCGCCTTGCACGAGGGTCTGGCGGCCTTGCGTGGCGAGCGGCGGCGTTGGTTGAGCGCGGGGATTGCTATCGGTCTCGGCCTGCTTAGCAAGTACACCATGGTGCTCATCGGTCCGGTTTTTCTGGGGGCGATCCTGTGGGCAGACCCCAAGGCACTGCGGACGCCATGGCCTTATCTGGGCGGTCTATTGGCGCTCCTGGTCTTCAGCCCGAATCTCCTCTGGAACGCGCAGAACGATTGGCTGACCATTCGATTTCAGTTCGGCCACGGTTTTTCCACCGAGACCGGTACCCTGGTGACCAATTCACTGCCGGTTCCCACCGGGGATCACAAGGTTGCGACTACCCTCTCCTCCGAGCACCGCTCGGTGGCCGAAGGTCTCGGTGGCCTGCTGGATTTCTTGGGTACCCAGATCGCCCTTTGGGGGCTGCTGGCATTACCTGCGATCGCCGGTTTGTTTCGCGGGCACAGAGCCGGGCCAAAGCAGGGGCTAACGGTCTTCGACCCGGCGGCACGGGCGCTCTTGGTCACCGGGAGCCTGTTTCCACTCGCCTTCTTCGCGCTGGTGGCGACCTTCAGCGAGGTCGAGCCCAATTGGCCGGTTATATACTTATCGGCAGCCGCGCCGCTCGTCGCGCTTACCGCGGCCAGACTGCGGATGTGGGTGCTGGCGGCAGCCGGGGGGAATCTCTTGCTTGTGGGCCTGTATGTGCTGCATGGCTCAACGGGTAGCCTGCCCCTACCCGACGGCTACAACCGGATCCTGCGGGAAACCCACGGCTATTCGGAGTTGGCGCAAAGGGTAGCAACCCTGCCCGGACCCCTGTTCTCCGACCGGTATCAGATCGTTGCCATGACGCGATTTTATGCGCCGCACCGGCAGATAACCCAATGGCCGGGCATATCACGCCCTTCGGAGTATCTACGGGGCACCATTGCGCCCACGGCGACCCGGAAGCGGATCGAGCAGGCCGGTGGTTTCTGGTACCTGGGCCGCCGGGTCCTGCCAATGGAGATACCGGGCTTCAGTCTGCGTTCACAAAACAGCCTCTATTACTGTATGAACGGTGGTCTGGTGGAAACACCGACGGGTGCCGCCCGGCCATGCCCCGATCCCCTCCATCGTTGGCAGCTCTTCGCGTATACCGCGGACGGCATGTGGTAGTTGATTTCTTGTCAAGACGAATAAAACAGTATCGAAGTACCGATAACATCTGCTTGGTTCTTCCGCTGGGAAATTCTTTTTGCCGCAAATGAACGCGAATGAACGCAAATTGGTCGAAATCGATTCGGCATCATCGATAGTTCTTCATCCCATTGCGTTTATTTGCGTCCATTTGCGGCTAACTCTTCCGTGAAGATCCTGTTCACGCAATGTTACCGGCAATTGAGAGCATTTGTACCAGCACGTGCGAAATCTCCGACGCCTCGGACAGGATAGATACATGCCGCAATTTCCAAGGCACTCGTTTCCCGTTGAGATTCGTATGAAAAGGCGGTTTCTTTGGGTTCCTTTCTGGGTGTGGATCGCGTTTGCCCTGGTCAGCGCCCTGTTGGTTTTTTATCCGGAGATCGATCTTATGACTTCCCGGTTCTTCTATACGCCGGGTGTCGGCTTCGAGGCGAAAGGAACCTGGGTCGAACGCCTGATTTACAGATCCGTGGGTTTCCTGCTCGTGGTTGGAAACATCGGCCTGATTGCATGGTGGTTGTCCGCCCGCTTTGCAAGTCGGTTGCGGATTCGGTTCACTGCCAAAGAACTTGCGTTCCTGCTGCTCCTGCTCGCGTTGGGTCCCGGCTTGATCGTCAATGGACTGTTGAAGGAAAACTGGGGGCGGGCCCGACCTATCAAGCTTGCGCAGTTCGGTGGTAGCGACAGGTTCACGGCCGCTTTCGTCCTATCCGATCAGGAGGGCAAATCATTCAGCTCGGGACATACGGCCGCATCGGCCTACTGGATCATCGTCGTGCTTCTGATCGCACCGCGGCGAATATGGCTCTTGGGCGTTGCGATTGCGTACAGCCTTGCCGTTTCATGGATGCGGATGGCTGCCGGGGGGCACTTCCTGAGTGATGTCGTGACTTCCTATTTCATTGTGGCGATCCTGGCGCTCGCGCTCTACGGGCTCTTCTATCGGCCATCCAAGGAATCCAAGGTGTCTTGAACCACGAATGAACACGAATTCGTGTCCGTTGGTGTTCATTCGTGGTTCAGCGTCAATGCCATTAAGTTAGCTGCTGACCGCTTGTCGTGGTCGGTCAGGATGCGGAAGAGAAAACGACGAAGCGCGCGAA
>NZ_FLUY01001345.1 GCF_900092655.1 Candidatus Thiosymbion oneisti | reverse complement strand
AAAACGCCCTATCGTCCACCACGGAACACCCCCAAGGCCCGGGTCCAAGGCCCCCAGACCGCCATCGTCGTCGGCAAAGCCGGCGAAGAG